>JANQRO010000196.1 GCA_028284525.1 Myxococcota bacterium
CAGGAGTGGGGCGCGACGGCGCTCCCCGCCGACGCCGACCCCGAGGACATCGGCGACCTGGTGGCCGAGTGGGTCACGAATCTCGACGCCGGGGACGCCGACGATGCGGAGGTGCGCGAGGAGATCGAGGGCAGCCTCGCGCAGATCCCGCTCACCGACCTCCTGCAGCTCTTTCACCTGAACCGCCGCACGGGGGCCTTCGAGATGGCGCGGCGCAGCGGCGAGGGGCGCAGCGACCGCGGCCGCATCCTGTTCCGCGACGGCGACATCGTGCACGCTTCGGTGGGGAGCGTCGAGGGGGAGAAGGCGCTGTTCCGTCTGCTGACCTGGTCCGAGGGAAACTTCGGCTTCCGGCCGACCCGGGTCACGACCGAGGCGCGGATCACCGCGACGACCCGGGCGCTCCTGCTCGAGGGCATGCGCCAGCTCGACGAGTGGCGTCAGCACCGCCACGACCTCCCCGCCTCCGACGCCCACATCGCCCTCCAGGTCGACGCCGGCGAGCTGCCCCACTTCTCCCATCCGCTCACCCAGGAGGTGCTCCTCCTCCTCGAGCTCTACAGCCTGGTGGGCGACGTGGTCGACCACTCCTCCTATCCCGACTACCAGGTGCTCCGCACCTTGCAGAGTCTCCTCGAGCGCGGCCTGGTCCAGATCCGCACCGGCGCGCCCACCCCACCGCCGGAGCAGGGTGTCTTCCATCCCGCCCAGGTGCGGCGACTGCGCGAGTGGCTGCGCGGCGGGCGACCCGAGGGCAGCGCCCAGCGCGACGCCAAGGTGCTCGTCACGGCCTCCGAGCCGGAGGCCCTCGAGAGCTTCCAACAGCTGATCGCCGAGCTGCCCGGCCTCCAGCCCCACCCCGCCATGAGCCAGGGGGTGCCGCGCCACGAGGTGGCGCCGCTGGCGCGGCTGGCGGTGGACGAGGAGCTCGGGATCGAGTTCGTCTGGGTCCCCAGCGACCCCGCCTTCGCCCCTCTGTGGCCCCTCGCCGGCTACCAGGCGCTGGGCACGTTGATGCTCCTGGGAGGGGCGGCGGAGCGCGCGGGACCCCGGGTCGAGGCGGTGCGGCATGCGTTGCGCGAGAGCCCCGAGGCCCGGGTCTTCCACCTGTTGATGATGCGGGAGGGCGACGCGCCCGCCGCTGACCAGGTGCGCAACAACCTCCAGTGGCTCGAAGACTCGGAGTTCTTCCTCTTGCCGATCGGTCGCGAGCGCGCGCCCACCGAACTGCTGCGCAACGCGGTCTCGAGGCTCGTGCCGTGAAGACCTCGGAGCTCAAGCGCTTTCGCATCCTCCAGGAGCTCAGCGAGGAGGAGCGCGAGCTGATCGAGGAGATCCTCGAAGAACGCGGGCTCGCCGACGGCGAAACGCTGTTTGCCGAGGGCGACGAGGCGGAGTTCCTGGTCCTGGTGAGCAACGGCGCCCTGGTCCTCACCAGCCGAGAGGAGCAGGGCGTGGCGCTCCCGGGGACGAGCCTCGGCGAGTGCGCGCTCTTCTCGTTCGGCATGCGCCGGGTGCGCGCCGTGAGCCAGGGCTCGACGATCGTGTGGCTGCTCCGCCGCGAAGACTTCCGACGCCTCGTCGACGACTATCCGCGGACCGCCTTTCGCATCGCCGAAGCGGTGCTCGGGGAAGTGTCGTCGCGGGTACAGCAGATCGCCTGATGCCGGAGCGTCCCGTACCGACGGCGCGTTGACCCTCTTCCGGG
>JANQRO010000207.1 GCA_028284525.1 Myxococcota bacterium
CACCGGCGGCGCGCACCCACTCGAGGGTCTCCGCCGCGGCATCGGGGCTCTCGGAGTGGTTGATCGCCACCTTCGCCCCGGCCTGCGCGAGCCGCACGCAGATCGCCCGTCCGATCCCCCGCGACCCCCCCGTGACCAGCGCCGTGCGCCCCTGGAAGTCCTCTTCTGCCACCGTCCCTCCGGATCGAGACCCGGCAGCGCCGGAGCCGCGAACGTCGTGCGTCGCCAGCATCGCCGCTTCACCGGATCGGGTCGAGCCCGTCGGCGACCCGACCGGTGAGGTGCCACCCGCGCGCTCGTCGCCGCGAACGCCGGGGGCCACCGCGCGGCGAGCGACGAAGAGCGGGAGGGGCGCGCCTGCGCAGCGCGATTGACACGCGCCGCGCAGGGCCGAGATTTCCCGGCGAGGAACGCGTCGCGGGAGCGGCGACATCCGAACCCACGGAGGCGGCGAGAGGTGGTGCGGGACTTTCTGCTCTGGTCGGCCGCGGCGCTCCCGGCGACGGCGGGATTGGTCGGATTCGCCGCCCTGCTCCTCTCGAGGCTCGGAGCCGGCGAGGCGGGCCTGGGCGGCTCCGCCGTGGTCTTCCTGGTTGTCCAGACCTGCGTCCCCATCGCGCTCTGGGTGGTCGCCGAGCGACGCTTCGCGTCCCTGCGTCGGGGATGGCGGGCGCCGGCGCTGCTCTTTCCCCTGGTGGTCGCCGGGGTGGGTGTCCTCGGGGTGACCGCGACCGGGGAGTGGGCCTGGCCCCGGGACGGAGTCGGCCGCGGGCTCGCGGTGGTGGGCTGGCTGGGATTCTCGTGGACCCTGCTCGTCGCTCGGGCCTTGGTGCGGCACTTCGTCCCCGCCCAAGCCTGAGCGGGACCCCGCGGCACGAGGTCGGGAGGCCCCCTCGCTCAGCCCGCGAAGCGGGGTTCCGGGAGCCCGCGGATGCCGAGGCCGGTGACGGCAAAGACGGACCCCGCCTGGAACTGTGGACGGAGCTCGGGGGCGAAGCGGTCGTGGACGGCCGGGTGCTGGACGCGCGCCATCGACGTGACGTAGAGCACGTCCAGCTCCTCCCCGCCGAAGATGAGCGAGGTGATGTTGCGCACCGGCATGCCGATCTGCCGCTCGATCTCGCCGTCGGGCGTGTAGCGGACGAGCTCTCCGCCGATCACCATGGCGTTCCACACGCACCCCTCGGCGTCGACCGTCGACCCGTCGTAGAGCCCCGGTAGGGACCGACTCGACGCAAAGACCCGGCGGTTGGACACCGCACCGGTCTCGATGTCGTAGTCGTAGGCCCAGAGCTCTTCGCGAAAGGTGTCGGCGAAGTAGAAGGTGCGGTCGTCCGGGCTCCAGCAGGGACCGTTGGAGCAGATGATGCCGTCGTCGACGCGGGTCGTCGTGAGGTCGGGGTCGAGCCGCCACAGGCCGCAGAGACCGAGCTCTTCCTTGTCGTCCATCGCGCCGGCGAAGAAGCGACCTCGTCGGTCCACCTTGCCGTCGTTGAGCCGCGATCGCGGCTCGTCCGCTTCGATCCGGGTGATGAGCTCCGGGGGGCCGTCGGACTCGAAGTTGAAGAAGTAGAAGCCGTCGCTCATCGCGAGCACCGCCCCGCCCGCCTCGCGAAGCACCATCGCGCCGATGTCCTTCTCGGTGCGCCACGTCTCGGTCGCCCCGGTCCTCGGGTCGAGGCGCCAGATCGACGGGTTGCCGACTCGCGGTCCGGTGCCGTCCACCCAATAGAGCAGCCCGTCTCGCGGATCCCAGATCGGGCTCTCCCCGAGGTGGTTCTGACACGCGACGACGCATTCGATCCGGACGGTCATGGGCGCGATGTAGCGTAGACCCGGCGCGCCGGCTCGCTCGGAGCTTCCGCGCGCCCGGGGCCCCGAATGCCGGCGGCGCGCGACAGGACCCCCCGGTGGGTCCGCGAGCTCCCTGCTACGGTGTGTCGTCCCCCCGCGAGCCGCACCGGTCTCCCCCTCGCTCGGTGCCGTCGGGGGATCCATGCCGACCGTCTCGATCCGTCTCGGTCTCGCCACGCTCCTGTGCGGGGCCCTGTCCACGGCCTGCGTCTCGACCTGGAACGAATACCCGCGGGCCTCGAAGACCGCGGTCGAGCGGGCGCCTCACCCGCAAACATTGTTCTACGACGTCCGCGAGGTGAAGGGGATGTTCGGCGGCGCGGAGGCACTGCGCGAGGTGTTCCGCGACGACGCGCCCTTCGCCGCCCGGGAGCCCCGCGATGAGGCTCCCCACAAAGGGTTCTTTGTCCGCGTGGAGGCGAAGCGGATCCCGCCCCACACGGGCTCTGGGGTGATCGGGTACGTCTCCTACGTCCTGCTGCTCACGATCCCCTTCCGCAGCACCGAGGGCTACACGATGCGGTACCACGTGTACGTCGATCAGGAAGAGCGGAAGATCTTCGAATACGACATCAAACGACGCACCTACTTCTGGCTCCTCGCGGCCCCCTTCTGTTGGGTCAGCTTGCTGACACCGAGCGAGTCCGACGCATTCGCGGCGACGGGCTACCAGTTCTTCGCCGACGCGGCGCCCCTGGTGCCGCGGGACGTGCCCACCCGACGCCTAGGCCGCTCGCGTTGACCCGTTACAATCGGGGCACGCGGTCCAACACAAGGGGGGAACATGAGAACCGTGCAACGTAGCTTCGTGCTGGGAATGAGCGTCGCCGTCGGGCTCGGCCTGGCGACGTCGGCGAGCGCCGATCCGGACGTCGGGTGCGGGCTGGGCACCCAGGTGTGGGAAGGACAGTCGGGCTCGATCGTGAAGGCCCTCGCCGCGACGACCAACGGGTCGTCGGGCAACCAGACCTTTGGCGTCAGCTCCGGCACCTCGGGCTGCAACCAGGGCGGCACCGTCACCGCCCAGGCGCGCGCCCAGATGTTTGCCAGCGCCAACCTCGACCAGCTGGCGCGCGACATGGCGCACGGCGAGGGCGAGAGCCTGTTGGCCTTCTCCCAGCTGCTCGACGTGTCCGCCGCGGACCGGCCGGCGTTCTTCGCGCTGACCCAGACGCACTTCGCGGACCTCTTCGGCGGTGAGGACGTCACCGCCGGCTCGATGCTCTCGAGGCTGAATCTCCTGCTCGCCGAGGATCAGGAGCTCTCGGTATACGCGGGAAGCTGAGTCGATCCCGACGAGCGGCCCGCGTCCTGACGCGGGTCGCTCCTTGGGGGGCCATCGTCTCGGTGGCCATCGCCCTGGGGGCGTCCGCCGAATTGGCACCGCTCCCCTCCGCGGAGCGCCTCCTCGAGCGCGCCCGCCATCTCGGCCTGGCCGAGAGCACCCCCTGGCTCGCCCTCCTCCACTACCGCCGGTCCGCGCCCTGGGGCCGGGCCCAGAGCCTGATCGACGAGCCCGCGTTCTTTCTGGCCCCGGGCGGCGCGCGAGACGCGGACGCCGAGCTCGAAGCCACCCTCCACGCCTTCCTCGAAACGGACACGCACGACGAGGCGGACCCGGCGGCGTGTCGTTTCCCGGCGCGTTTTGCGTGGCTCGACGAGGCCCTCGGGCTCGCCGCGGCCGGCGTGTCGTCCCCGCCCTGTCCGCGCTACCGGGAGTGGCGCGACCACTTCGACGCCGCGCGCCTGACCCTCGTGTTCCCCGAGGCCTACATGAACAACCCGGCCTCGATGTTCGGGCACACGCTGCTGCGCGTCGACTCCGCCGGGGTCGCCGACCCGAACGACCTCCTCGCCTACGCGGTGAGCTTCGCCGCCCACACGGGGGGCGAGGACGGGGTCGCCTACGCAGTCAAGGGGATCTTCGGGTTCTACCCCGGTTACTTCTCGGTCACCCCCTACTACGAGACCGTCGAACGCTACGGCGACTGGGAGAACCGGGACATCTGGGAGTACGAGCTCGACTACAGCCGGGAAGAGATCGAAGCGATCCTGCGTCACCTCTGGGAGCTCGACGGGGTGCGCTTCGACTATTTCTTCTTCGACGAGAACTGCTCCTACCAGCTCCTCGATCTCCTCGAGGTCGGCCGTCCGGGGATCGGCCTCCTCGAGCCCACCCCCGAATGGCTGATTCCGGTCGACTCGGTGCGGCGCGTGCGCGACGCGGGTCTGGTGCGCGAGGTGCGGTTCCGGCCCTCGGCCGCCCATCGCTTACGCGTGGCCGGACGCGACGTGCCGCCGGACCACCACCGCCTCGCCCGCGCGCTCAGCGCGGGGGCTATCGCACCCTCCGACCCGGTGCTCTCGACGCTCTCGCGCGACCAGCGAGCCCTCGTGCTCTCCTTGGCCTACGACCAGCTCCGCTACCGGATGCTCGCCCGTGACGAAGACCCCGGCGCCACCCGGGGCCGCGCGCTGGCGCTCCTCGCGGCGCGCAGCGCGCTGCGCGACGCGGCGGTCCCGCCGCGCCCGGCGCGGCCGCGGGTCGAACCCGATCGCGGTCATCCCACCCGGCGGGTCGCCCTCGAGAGCGGGCTCTGGAACCGGGATGCCTACGTCGAGATGCGGTTGCGACCCGCCTTCCACACGCTGATGGACCCGGAAGGCGGCTACACGCGGGGCGCCGAGATCCAGTTCCTGGACGTCGCCCTGCGGGTCGTGCCCGAACGCAACCAGGTGCGTCTCCAGGAGGTCCGCGTTCTCGAGATCCTGTCGCTGGCTCCTCGGAGTCCGCTGTTCCAGCCCCTGTCCTGGCGCGGAACCACCGGCATGGCCACGCGGCTGATCCCGGACGGCGGCGACCTCCAGACGGCGCCGGTGTGGCGCAACCGGGGCGGCGTCGGCGGGATGTGGGAGATCGGCGCGCTCCAGCTCTACGGGCTGGCCGAGGGACTCTTCGAGTGGGGCGCCGAGCTCGACGGGGATGTCGCCCTGGGGCCAGGCTGGTCGATCGGCGTCGTGCACGGGGACGACGACGACCGCTGG
>JANQRO010000212.1 GCA_028284525.1 Myxococcota bacterium
CCGCTCGGGCCGGCCCGCTGGGCTGCGATCTCGCCGCGCAGGCGATGAAGCTCGGCCTCCCAGAAGCGCTCGTTGTTGCGCTCTGCGCACGCGAGACCGCGATCCACGCTCGCACGCGCAGCCCCCAGGTCGCCGTCGACGCGCTCCGCATCGGCGCGCAGCGCGAGCCAGGCGCTCAGAAAGAGTTCGGTTCCCTGCTCGGCGAGGGCCGCGAGGCCGACGTCGAGCTCGTCGCGGCCGGCGCGCCCCTCGCCCCGACGCGCACGGGCCCACCCGCGCAGCACCCGCGCCATGGCCAGAAAGAGCGCAATGTCGTGCTCCTCGCACAACACGATCGCGTGTTCCGCGTGGCGAGACGTCGCGTCCGGGTCGTCGCGAAACATCGAGAGCTTTGCGCCGGTCCACACGATCGCGAAGGCCTGGGAAGGCGGGTGGCCGAGCCGTTCGGCCAATGCCAGCGCGGCGTCGCGTTGCCACGTGGCCTGGTCGGCGTAGCCGAGCTCCCACAACGCGTGGCTGAGCACCGAGCGACAGGTCACTTCGGGATCGATCCCCGCCTGCGGGAGCAACGCGCCGGTCTCGAGACGGGCCGCGTGGACGAGCCCCTCCTCCATGTGGCTGCGGGTTCGTCGCGCGTCGCCGAGCAGGTGGTAGACGCTGCCGATCGCGTAGTGGGCGAGGACCTGGCTCGCGGCGTCCTCGCGTCCGGCGGCGAGCGCGACGAGCTGTTTGCCGAGCCGGAGGCCCGTCTCGAAATCGGGGGGCGCCATCGTGTGACGCCACTGGCCAAACACCGCCGCGACGAGCTCGCGGGTGTCGCCGAGCGTCTCGCCGATCTCGTGCGCCCGGGCGTAGGCCGCGCCGACCTCGGGGGCGCGGTAGCCACGGCTCACCAGGAACGCCGTGCCGAGCGGAAGTTGGAAACGGAGCTCGGCGCGGAGGGTGTCCTCGCCGGGCGGCAGGGTGTCGAGCAACGCGAGTCCGGCGCGCAGGTGGTGGATCGCCTCGGCGTTGGCGGATCGCGCCACCGCGTGTTGCCCGGCCTGACGCCAGTACTCCACGGCGCGGCGGTAGCCCGCGGGCCCCGACTCCTGGTGGTGGTGGGCGAGGAGCTGGGGCTCGCGGTCGCGCAGCTCGGTGAACTCGGTTTCGAGAACCGACGCGATCCGACGGTGGTGTGCGCAGCGCGTGGTCCGCAAGAGCGACTGATACGCCATCTCCTGGACCAGCGCGTGCTTGAACTCGAGACGCGTGGACCCGCCGCCCTCGCGGCGATACAGGAACCCGGCGTCGACCAACGCCGCGACGCTGCGGTGGAGCTCGCTCGCGCTCGAGAGCGAGACGGCCACGAGGAGGTCGAGGGGGAACTCCCGCCCGAGGCTGGCGGCGAGCTGTGCCACCTCCTTCGCTTCACCGAGACGGTCGAGACGGGCCATCAGCGAATCCTGCAGGGTCGCCGGAATGCGCAGCTCGCGAAGCAGGTCGGCCCCGGTCTCGACCACCATCTTGGTGAGCTCTTCGACGAAGATCGGCACGCCGTCGGCGCGCTCGACGATCCGCGCGACGACCTCGTCGGGCAATGCATCGGCGCCGGCGACCGCCGCGACGAGGGAGCGCGCCTCGGAGGGCGGAAGCCGCCCGACCTCCAGACGCGCGACGTGGGCTCCCGGCCAGTTCGGCATCTCGAAGTCGGGTCGAAAGCTCAGCAGGAGGAGCAGCGAGGTGGTCTCGGCGGCTGCGACGAGCGCTTCGATCAGCTCGAGGCTCGAGGGATCGCACCAGTGGAGGTCTTCGATCAACAGGATCACCGGGTGCTCGGCGGCGAGGTGACCGATCCACGCCAGCACCGCCTCCATGGTCCGCGCCCGCAGGATCGTCGGTGGCCCGGTGGGAACCCGATCGTCGGGCAGCGCGACGCCGAGCAGCCCCGCGATCGACGTCGCGGCGTCCTCGACGGGCAGGGGACCGAACACGTCGTCGAGGCGGTCGAGCACCGCCTCGGCGGGATCGTCGTCGCGCGCGCCGACGCCCCGACGCAACAGCTCGGCCATCGGATGAAAGGGGGTGGCGCGGTGGTAGGGGCTCCCGTGCCCTTCGAGCCAGGCGAAGGCGTCCGCGCTGAGGCGATCTCGCAGCACCTGGGCCACGCGCGACTTGCCGATCCCCGCCTCTCCGGAGATCGAGACCACCTGGCCCCGGCCGGTCCGCGCCCGCTCCCAGCGAGCGAGGAGCGTCTCGACTTCCACCGCGCGTCCCACCAACGGCGCGAGACCCGCCGCTTGGGTGGGGAGTCGGCTCTCCATACCGGTCGCTCCGACGACGCGGTGGAGTCGCACGGGAACCGCGATCCCTTTGAGAGCGCGCGTGCCGCGATCTTCGCAGCGGAACATGCCGGGGACGAGACGAAGGGTCGCGTCGCTCACGATCACCTCTCCGGGGCCGGCTTCGCCCTGGAGACGCGCGGCGAGGTTGGGGGTGTCGCCGACAGCAACCTGTTCGGGGGTGCCGGCGGTCGCGACGTCTCCAACGACGGCGAGACCGGTGTGGACACCCACGCGTACCGCGAGGGCGCGCTCGCCCAACACCGCAAAGGTCGGCTGCAGAGCGTCGGTGAGGGCGGGCATCGCCGCCGTGATCTCGAGGGCGGCGCGAATCGCGCGAGACGCGGCGTCTTCCTGGGCGCGGGGGAACCCGAAGTAGATCACGAGACCGTCGCCCAGGGGCCGCGCCACGTACCCGCCCCAGCGCTGGAGGACCTCGCGACAGCGACCTTGGTAGGCCTCGAGGATCGCGGCGAAGTCCTCGGGGTCGAGGCGTTCGGAGAGCGCGGTCGAGCCCACGAGATCGACGAACATCACCGTGAGATGGCGGCGTTCGGCACCCGCCGCGGTGGCCGCATCGGTGGGCTCGGTCGGGGTTCGTCGGGGGGTATCGACCGCCTGCAACACGGCGCCCTCGCGCCGGGCGACGGCGAGCACCTCCACGAGCTCCTCGACCAGCGCCTCGAGGGCGTCGTCGTCCAGAGCGAACTCGCGGGCCAGCCCCGCCAGGGAGACGCGGCCCTGGCGCTCGAGGTGGGCCCGCGAGTTCGCTCTGGACGACGACGCCCTCGAGGCGCTGGTCGAGGAGCTCGTGGAGGTGCTCGCCGTCGCCCGGCGCGAGGGGGGCGTGTTGCTGG
>JANQRO010000221.1 GCA_028284525.1 Myxococcota bacterium
GGCAGGCTCTCGAACCCGAGACGCTCGAGCCCGGCATCCTCGCCACCGGGCTGGCCTATCCGGTCGTGCCGCGTGGCGAAGAGGAGATCCGCTTCCAGCTCTCGGCCGCGCACACCGACGCCGACGTCGACCAGGTGCTGGACGCGTTGGCCGCTTTCCCCGGACGTTGAGGACTCCGGTGGTGCGGGTCAGGCGAGATCGACGACCGCTTGGAGCACGTCGCGACGGCTGACGATTCCGATCAGACGCGGCCCCTCGACCACCGGAAAACGCCGATGGGGGCTTCGGTAGAAACGTTCGATCAACTCGACGAGGGGGAGATCGGCGTCCACGGTCTCGGGATCGCGCGTCATGAACGCTTCGACGGGTCCGGCGACCTGGCCGTGATAGCTCGCGCGGTAGGCCACCGTCAGACAGTCGCGTTGGGTGAGCAGTCCGACGAGATTGCCGTGGAGATCGACGACGGGAGCTCCGGAGATGCCCTGGTCGAGCATCGTCTTCATCGCGCTCATCACCGGGGCGTCCGGTGCGAGCACCGTGGGCTCTCGGGACATCACCGCGCGAACCGTGGTGTCCAACATCAGCGCTCCCTTCGCGAGGGCTCGGGCCCCGGCTCCGTGGTGTGGGGGCATCCGGGACAGCGATGGGCGCAGGACACGCCCCGGGCGCAGCCGGGTTGCGGCAGGTCGCGACCCCACAAGGCGCCGACGGCGATGCAGCCGGCGGCCGCTACGAAGACTAGCCAGACCAGGAGCAAGAGCGTCAAGGATCCCTCCTCTCCGCAGGGCGGGGATGCACCTGGCTCCAGAAGCGCTCCGTGGCGCGGCGCTGCGTCGTGCTCCCGCCGTCCGGCGTTTGGACGAAGAGTGCCGCGAGCCCCTCGCGCTGTGCCAGAGCCCACCCGTCGCGGGGTCCGGCCACCAGGAGCGCCGTCGCCCAGGCGTCGGCCTCCATGGCGGTCGGGGCGATGACGGACACCGCGATTCCATCGTGGGAGATGGGCTCGCCGGTGCGCGGGTCGAGGATGTGGGGGCGTCGCTCCGCCCCGACCCTCCGGAAGCGGCGGGTGGTCCCGGAGGTCGCGATGGCGCGATCGGCGAGCGCGATGCGGAGCAGGTCGTGTCCCCCGGTGGGATCCTCGACGCCGATCGACCAGGGCGTCTCGCGCGTGCGGCGCCCGAGACCCCGGAGCTCGCCGCCGATCTCGACGAGGGCGTTGTCCACCCCGTGGGCCGTGAGGCGCGACACGATCTCGTCGATCGCGAACCCCTTCGCGATCCCCGAGAGATCGAGCTGGAGTCCGGCGGCGTGTTTGCGCAGCGCGGGGGGTGCGCTTTGCACCGCGAGCTGCGCCCGTCCGCTCGCAGCGCGGAGCGCAGCGACCTCGGTGGGTGTCGGCGCCGCGTCTCGCTGGGGTGCCCCCCCCCACCCCCAGGCACGGACGAGGGCGCCGACGGTCGGGTCGAAGGCCCCCGTCGAACGCTCGGCGACGTCGAGGGCGACGCGCGTCACGTGGACGAGGTCGGGGGCGACGACGATCCAGCCGGTCGACGAGGAGTGGTTGAAGCGGCTGAGTTCCGAGTCCGGCCGGTAGCTCGACATCTGACGATCGACCCGGTCGAGCACCGACTCGACGACCCGTTCGAGCCGTGCGCGCGACAGCGTGGGCGGCGGACGCGCGACCGTCACCCGATAGGTCGTCCCGAAGGCGTCCCCGGCGAGGTCGATGCGATCCGCCGACCTCGCCGGGTGCGAAGCGCCCGCGAGGAGCAGCAGGGTCATGAGAAGCGCCGGTCGCTCAGCCGCCAAAGTCATCGAAATGGATCCGCTCGGTGTCGACGCCGAAGCGATGCAGGCTCGCGATGGTGGCCTTCGCCATCAGCGGGGGGCCGCACAGGTAGTATTCACAAGCGCCGGGGTCGGGGTGATCGGCCAGGAAGCGCCGCTCGAGCACTTCGTGGATGAAGCCCGTGTCGCCGTCCCAGGCGTCGTCGGCGGTTGGCTCGGACAGCGCCGGATGCCAGCGGAAGTGGTCGTGTCGCTGCGCGAGGGCCTCGAACTCGTCGGCGTACATCAGCTCGGCGCGGTTGCGCGCGCCGTACCAGAACGACATGGCGCGCCGCGAGCCGATCCGCTCGAGTTGATCGAGGACGATCGACCGGAGCGGCGCCATCCCGACGCCCCCGCCGACCAGGACCATCTCCCGCTCGCCCGGAGCGGCGAAGAAGTGGCCGTAGGGGCCCGTGACCTCGAGGGGGGTGCCGACCTCGACGTGGTAGAGATAGGACGACGCGACGCCGGCCGGGGTGCCCGGCGGGGCGGTGGCGGGGGGTGTCGCCAGACGCACGAGGAGGCGGATCTGCCGGCTCTCCTTCGGGGGGTTCGCCAGCGAGTAGGCGCGGGTCACCGTCGTGCGGGACGCCACGTCGTGACGCCACAGATCGAGCCGGTCCCATTCGGCGCGCAAGGGCTCGTCGATCGCAAAGTCGCGAAACGCCGCCTCGTAGGGCGGCACGGCGATCTGCACGAAGCTCCCGGCCCGGAAGTCGATCTCTTGGCCCTCCGGGAGCTCGGCGACGACCTCGCGGACCAGCGCAGCGAGGTAGCGCGCCGAGACGATCCGGCACGTCCACGAGGCGACGCCAAAGATCTCGTCGGGAATCCGGATCGCGAGATCGCTGCGCAAGGTGAGCTGGCAGGCCAGGCGCTCGCCGCGGCCGAGCTCCCGCGGCGAAAAGTGGCTCGTTTCGGTCGGGGCGGCGGGCGGTGCGCTTCCCTCCACGCGCACCCGACACTGCCCACAGGTGCCCTTGCCACCGCAAGCCGACGGAAGCGGGATCCCCGCGGCCGCCAAGACGTCCAGCAGC
>JANQRO010000224.1 GCA_028284525.1 Myxococcota bacterium
AAGGCGGCGGCACGCGACCAGGCGAACGCGGTGCTCGCCGCGCTTCGCGGGGGCGCCGACTTCGGGGAGCTGGCCGCCGAGCACAGCGACGACGAAGGCAACGCCGACCAAGGCGGCGACCTGGGCTTCTTCGGTCGCGGCCAGATGGTGGCGCCCTTCGAGGAGGTCGCGTTCTCCCTCGAGCCGGGCGCGACGAGCGAGATCGTCGAGACCCAGTTCGGCTTCCACGTGCTGCGCGTCGAGGAGAAACGCGACGCGCAATCCCAGAGCTTCGACCAGGTCGCCCGCACCCTCGCCGAGGAGCGCCTGCGCGGCGAGCTCGCGCGGGTGCGCGCGCGGGAGCTCGCCGACAGGCTCTCCGCCGACATCGGGGGTGGGGCGTCGCTCACCGACGCGGCGCGCTCTCGCGGCCTCACCCTCGAGCGGCCCGACTGGCTGAGCCACAACGTGGCGGGCACCGTCGACGGGCTCGGCACCTCGCCGGAGCTCCTCAACGCGGTCTTCGCCCTCGAGGGCGAGTCGGCGAGCTCTCCGGAGGTCTTCGAGCTCGGCGACCGACTGGTGCTCGTGGAGCGGCTCGCCCTCCGCTCGCCCGACGACGAGACGGTGGCCGAGGGGGTCGAGAGCGAGCGCGACCGGATCCTCGATCAGTGGCGCCAGTCGGCCCAGGCGGCCTGGATCCTCGGGGCCCGCGACGCCCTCTTGAAGGACGGGACCCTCAAGGTGCGCTTCGAAGACGCGGGGGGGCCGGCGTCGTAGACCGCCGGCGCCCCGCGCCGATCCTCGCCTAGGGGCGTCCCGCGTCGGCGAACTTGCTCACGAAGGCCCGCAGCCGATCGCCGTGCTCCGAGGCCCGCAGCTTGGCGAGCGCGCGCGCCTCGAGCTGGCGGACCCGCTCCCGGGAGAGCCCGAGCTTTGCCCCGATCTCCTCGAGGGTGTGTTCCTTCTCCCCGCCCATCCCGAACCGCCAGCGCAGGATGTTCTGCTCGCGCTCCGAGAGCACCGAGATCGAGTCCTGGGTCTCGCGCTCGAGGCGGTTGTGGTCGAGACCGTCGACGGGCGACGCCGCGTCGTTGTCCTTCACGTAGTCCTTCACCTGCTTGGTGTCGGTCCCGCGCACCTCGGCCTCGAGGCTCACCGGCTCCCGGGTCATCCGCTGGAGCTGTTCCACCGACTCGGCGCTCATCTTGAGCGCTTCGCCGAGCTCCGTGGGCGTGGGCTCGCGACCCAGTCGGGTCTCGAGCTCGGAGTAGGCCCGGTGGTACTTGAGCAGCGTGTCGTGGACATGGCTCGGAATGCGGATCGTGCGCGAGTGGTTCTGGATCGCCCGGATGAAGGCCTGCCGGATCCACCACACCGCGTAGGTCGAGAACTTGTGGCCCCGGTGGTAGTCGAACTTCTCGACGGCGCGGATCAGCCCGAGGTTGCCCTCCTGGATCAGGTCCTGGAAGGAGATCCCCATGTTGCGGAAGTCCTTGGCGATCGCGACGACCAGCTTCAGGTTGTGCTGGACGAAGGTGTTCTTCACCTCCATCAGGCGATGCCAGGAATCCTCGACTTTGCGCATGTGACCGGCGAACACCTCGTCGTCGAGACCGGTCTCGAGACGCAGCGTCTCGCGCGCGGCGCGCGCGGCCTCGAGACGTCCGGCGCGTTCGTCGCGGCGCGCGCGGTCGCCGCGCCGCTGCAGCTGGAGCAGCCCACGGCGGATCCGCCCGAGGATCTGCATCGAGAGGTCGGCGTCGTCGAGCCGCGCCGCGATCCGGCGGTCGAGGCGATCGAGAGCCTGCTGCGGGTGCTTCGGCGCCCGCGTCCCGGCCAAGATCTCGTCGCGCTGCTCGAGGGCGGTGGCCACCTTGACGAGGGCCTCGTCGACCCGCGCCGTCAGATCTTCGCCGTCGGGCGAGCCGCTGCCAAAGGATTCGGACATCTTGCCCGTTACCCGGTCTTCGGCCTTCAGCCCCCGCCAGATCGCGACCGTCTCGCGCGCGACGAAGGGGATGCTGCGCATGCCCTCGCGGAAGGAGAGCGTGGACGCTTCGATCTCCTTGGCGAGGAGCACCTCGTGCGCCTTGGTGAGTGTCGGAATCGCGGCGATGTCGCGGAAGTAGGACACGAGCGCGCTGCGCTCGCGGTCGCGCAACGCCTCCTCGGCCATCCGCGCGCTCTGCAAGCGCGCCGCGTTCGAAATCAGATCGTCGACGTTGTCGATCGCCGCGTGGTCGGTTTCGGCCCCGAGCTCCCTGGCGTTGCGCTTGGTCTCGCGGCGACGAATCGCGCGGCCGAGGCCGCGACGTCCGCTCTTGGGCGGCGCCTTCGCGCCGGGCGGCTGCGCTCCGGGCGCAGACGCGCCTTTGCGTGTCCCCCCCTGTTCCACTGTCGTTCCTCCATCGGGCGTGGCGAGCGCGCGCCGTTGCGGCGGCGAGCTCCGGTCGAATGGGCTTGGGATCGCCCGGCCGGTCCGCGTCGGGTGTTCCCGGGTGCGGGCCTACAACGGGCGTCTGCGGTGCCGAGCTCCCGGCACCGGTGCGGAAACTTCAAGAACCCCCCGACGCGAGATGGAACCCCATCCTGAGAGCCGGTGCAACGCGTTGCGGCAAATAAATTTCGTAGCGGGCGCCTGGACTTGGCGGCGTTCTTGCTCCCGCGGATCGAATTGCTCGCGAAAGCGGCGGGAGCCGACGGCGTTTTTGTTCGCTCCTCCGGGGGTCCCGGGCGGCTGGACTCCCTCCAGCGTAGCGGCAGATGCGCCGAAAGCACCTGGCGCCGTTGCACAAACGCAGACCGCGCCCGCCTGGCGTTCGGGACGGCGGGCCTTAGCCGCGGCGCGTCAAGCTGCGGCGAAGAGCGCCTTCGTGCCGCGGGCGGCGTTCAAGCGAACGAGGCTTTCGTGTGCCGGGTGAGCTCCATGAACTCCGAGCGGGTCCGCGAATCTTCCGCGAAGGCCCCGCGCATCGAGCTCGTGACCGCGAAGGCGTTCTGCTGCCCGACCCCGCGCATCATCATGCAGAGGTGGATCGACTCGACCACCACCGCGACGCCGCGCGGATGGAGCACGTCCTCGATCGTCTGGGCGATCTGCACGGTCAGGCGCTCTTGCACCTGCAGCCGCCGCGCGAACATCTCGACCATCCGCGGCAGCTTCGAGAGCCCGACGATCCGCCCGTTCGGGATATAGGCCACGTGCGCCCGACCGAAGAAGGGCAAGAGGTGGTGCTCGCAGAGGCTGTAGAAATCGATGTCCTTCACGAGGACCATCTCGTCGTAGGTCTCTTCGAAGACCGCCTGGTTCAGGATCGCGACGGGGTCCTGTTCGTAGCCCTGGGTCAGAAAACGCAGCGACTTGGCGACGCGTTCGGGGGTGCGCACCAGTCCTTCGCGACCGGGGTCCTCCCCCAGGTCGCGCAACAGCGACTCGATCTTCTGCTTCAGCTCGTCGGCCATCGGCTCAGGCTCCGCACTCGAAGGTGTTGCGCCGCGTCTCGTGGAGTCGCACCCGCTCGAGGGCGGCGGAGCTCTCGGGACCGAGGGCGGCGGCGATCTCGTCGCGAACGAAGATCGCGATGTTCTCCGCCGTGGGGACGCGCTCGGCGAACCACGGGTCGTCGTTGAGGAGTCGGTGGTCGAGCCGTTCGAGCACCCGCTCGCGCACCGTGGCGTCGAGCCAGGCCTCGGAGACGACCGCGCCGGATTCTGGGTCGACGGGGCCGCGCAGCGTCACCTCGAGACCGTAGTCGTGCCCGTGTCCGTTGGGGTTCGCGCATTTGCCGTAGATCCGCTCGTTGTCGGCGTCGGTGAGCACGACGCTGCGCAGTACGTGGGCCGCCGCGAAGCGGTAACGGCGGGTCACCGAGACCTCCAGGGACACGGTCAGCGCGACCCCCGCGAGGCCGGGTCGGCTCCGGCGCGCACGTCGACCCAGAGGTCTTCGTCCTGGCGCAGCCGCACCGCGTCGAGGAGGCCGGGCAGCGCCTCGGCGAGCAATTCGTAGATCACGATCGCGAAATTCTCTGGGGTGGGCGGGATCTTCTCGAAGAAGGGCGTGTCGTCGTTCAGATCGCGGTGGTCGAAGCGCGTCATGACCTCCCGCTCGAGGAGCTCCTTCAAGTCCTTCAGATCGATCACCATGCCGGTGACCGGGTCGGGCTCGCCGCTCACCGTCACTTCCAGCCGATAGTTGTGGCCGTGGCGCTGCGCCTTGGCGCCAAAGCTCTCGCGGTTGCGCGCCTCCGACCAATCGCCGCGCCAGTAGCGGAGCGAGGTCGAGAAATCGATGCTGCGGGTGAGCCGGACCACCGGGGGAGCTTAGACCATCGGAGCGGCGGCTCGGGTCGGGCGGGGGCGGGTACGCTCAGTAGCGCCGCACCAGCCCGCGCACGATGCCACGGATCTCGACTTCCTCGGCCGGGACCTCGATCGGCTGCATCGCCGCGTTGGCCGGAATCAGTCGCACGGTGGCCCCGCTCCGCTCGAAGGTCTTCAGGGTCGCCTCCTCACCGCGCAGCAGCGCCACCACCGTATCTCCGTTCCGGGCCTCGCTGCGACGCTCCACGACCACGACATCCCCGTCGCGAATCTGCTCGTCGATCATCGAGTCGCCGCGCACCTGGAGGGCGAAGCGCTCCGCGGCGCCCTCTGCCAAGGAGGGCGGCACCGCGATCGTCTCGCGTTGCTCGATCGCCTCGATCGGTGCTCCGGCGGCCACGACGCCCAGCAGCGGGAGCTCCGCCGAGCCTCCCCCGGCGGCCTCGCGCGCCGGCTCGAGGGACCGGGAGCGGTTCCAGGCTTTGCGGAGCCAGCCCTTCTCGACGAGCTGGGCGACGTGCTTGTGGACCGTCGCCACCGAGGTCAAGCGGAAGTGGGCGCCGATCTCCTCGAGGCTCGGCGAGTAGCCCTCCTCGTCGATGAAGCCGCAGATGTAGTCGTAGATCTCACGCTGGCGTCGAGTCAGTGCCGAACTCACGCGATGAGGCCTCCTCGGTGTCCCCCCCGCGCACCGGAGGCGAAGGGATGGCGAAAATCTAACGATCTGTCGCGCTTGATTCCAGCCGGGGCGCCGCATACATTTGCCGCGGCCGAGGACCCCAGCCCCGCACACCGCTTTGGCAGAGGCGCGACGCGAGTGCCAATGCCACCCGAACGGACCTGCCAAAGCCCGACCCGCACCCCGAGCGGTGCGCCGGGGCCGCGGAGCGGGGGGACGGCCGAGGGCGCCGCCGGATACGCCGGCGCGAGCCCACAGAGTCGACGAGCGCCGCACGCGGCGTACACAACCCACCAAGAGGGAGAGAGAGCGCATGAAGATTCGTCCCCTCCACGACCGGATCCTGGTGAAGCGCCTGGACTCGGAGGAGAAGACCAAGGGCGGGATCATCATCCCCGACACCGCCCAGGAGAAGCCCCAGGAAGGCAAGGTCATCGCGGTCGGCAAAGGCCGGATCCTGGACGGCGGCGAGGTGCAGGAGCTCACCGTGAAGAAGGGCGACAAGATCCTCTTCAGCAAGTACTCCGGCACGGAAATCAACCTCGAAGGCGAAGAGCACCTGATCGTTCGCGAGGACGACATCCTCGCGGTGCTCGAGTAGGAGACCACAGACCATGGGTGCAAAAGAAGTTCGCTACGACCAGGATGCCCGCGCCAAGTTGCTCGCCGGGGTGAACGGCCTCGCCAACGCGGTGCGTGTGACGCTCGGCCCCAAGGGCCGCAACGTCGTGATCGAGAAGAGCTGGGGCTCGCCGACGGTCACCAAGGACGGCGTGACGGTCGCCAAAGAGATCGAGTTCGAGGACAAGTTCGAGAACATGGGCGCGCAGATGGTGAAAGAGGTCGCCAGCAAGACCTCCGACGTCGCCGGCGACGGCACCACCACCGCCACGGTGTTGGCCCAGGCGATCTTCCGCGAGGGCTCGAAGCTCGTGGTCGCCGGGATGAACCCGATGGAGCTGAAGCGCGGGGTCGACAAGGCCGTGGAGGCGCTGGTCGGCCAGCTCGAGTCGATGAGCAAGCCCACCCGCGACCAGTCGGAGATCTCCCAGGTCGGCACGATCTCGGCCAACGGCGACGGCACCGTCGGCGAGATGATCGCCGAGGCGATGCAGAAAGTCGGCAAAGAGGGCGTGATCACCGTCGAAGAAGCCAAGTCGATGGATTCGGTGCTCGAGGTGGTCGAAGGCATGCAGTTCGACCGGGGCTACCTCTCGCCCTACTTCGTGACCGACCCCGAGCGCATGGAGTGCGAGCTCGAAGAGCCGCTGATCCTTCTCCACGAGAAGAAGATCAGCAACATGAAGGACCTGCTGCCGGTGCTCGAGCAGGTGGCCCGTCAGGGCAAGCCGCTGCTGATCGTCGCCGAGGACATCGAGGGCGAGGCGCTCGCCACCCTCGTCGTCAACAAGATCCGCGGCACGCTCAACGCCGCGTGCGTGAAGGCCCCGGGCTTTGGCGACCGCCGCAAGGCGATGCTCCAGGACATGGCGATCCTGACCAACGGCCAGGTGATCTCGGAAGAGCTCGGGCTCAAGCTCGAGAACGTCACGGTGAAGGACCTGGGCTCGGCAAAGCGCGTCACGATCGACAAGGACAATACGACGATCATCGACGGCGCCGGCGCCAAGAAGGCCATCGAGGGCCGCTGCCAGGAGATCCGCAACCAGGTCGAGGCGACCAGCTCCGACTACGACCGCGAGAAGCTCCAGGAGCGGCTCGCGAAGCTCGTGGGCGGTGTCGCGGTGATCAAGGTCGGCGCGGCCACCGAGACCGAGATGAAGGAGAAGAAGGCCCGGGTCGTGGACGCGCTCCACGCGGCCCGCGCCGCCGTCGAAGAGGGCATCGTGCCCGGCGGTGGGGTCGCGCTCCTGCGCGCGCAGACCGCGCTCGAGGGCGCCGAGAAGGGCCTGGGCGAAGAACAGAAGGCCGGTCTCAACCTGATCCGCCGCGCCATCGAAGAACCGCTGCGGATGATCTCCAACAACGCGGGGATCGACGGCTCGATCGTGGTCGAGAAGGTCAAGAACGCCAAGGGGGCGCAGGGCTTCAACGCCGCCACCGAGGAGTACACCGACCTGATCAAGGCCGGCGTGATCGACCCGACCAAAGTCGTACGTACGGCCCTCCAGAACGCGGCCAGCGTCTCGGCGCTCCTGCTCACCACCGAGGCGATGGTGGCCGACAAGCCCGAAGACAAGTCGGCCGCCCCGCCGATGCCCGACCCGGGCGCCATGGGCGGGATGGGCGGCATGGGAGGGATGCCGGGGATGATGTAGCCAGCAACCCCGAAGGGGTTGCGCGCCGCGCGGGCGGAGCCCACGCGGCGGACGCATCGGCAGACAAGCCCCTCGGAGGCACGCCTCCGAGGGGCCTTTTTGCGTTCGCCCCGTCGATTGCCGCACCGGTTCGTGGTTCGCTGTGGGCGCGGGTCGGGGCGCCCGACTCGTGCCTCACGCGGGTCGTGGAGTACGCCACTCCTGTTTCTTTTTGTCTGATTTGCCGGGGAGTTAGGGGAGTGTGAGGATCCCTGGCCATCCACCCCCGACGTCCTGGATCATCGCGATGGCCATTCGTCCTGTTCGTTCCTTGTGTCTGGCGTTCGCCGTTTCGCTGCTGGGCCTTGCACCGCGGGCGCAGGCGGCGGATCTCGACTTCATCATGTCCTTGTTCCAAGGCCCGCTGGCCGACGGGCTCAACGGCGCGGAGGAGGTCGTGATCAGCGACGACGGGCTGTTCGCGTACGTGGCGTCGGAAGACCAGGTGGGGCCGATGGGTGAGACCGGCGCGATCGGGATTTTCGATCTCGACGAGGTCGCGGAGACGATCGCGCCGAACGACGTGGTCGTCGCGGACGGCGCCCGCGCGCTTGCGCTGAGCCCGGGGCCGAACAACGAACATCTCTACGTCGCCGCAAATACGACCAACCAGATTCTCTGGTTCACCCGCGACGCGGGAACGGGGCAGCTCTCGAATCCGGGATCCATCACCGCCACGGGGAGCAACGGCCTCATGGAAGCCTGGTCGGTCGCGGTCAGCGCGGATGGGCTCCACGTCTACGTGGCGGGCCGGGCGGACCACTCGCTCGCCGTGTTCGACCGGATGGGCGACGGCTCGCTCAGCTTCGTCGAGGTGTTCACCAACGCCGGCAACGGGATGGAGACGCCGGTGGAGGTGCGGCTCACCCCGGACGACGCCCAGGTGCTGGTCGGGAGCGCGAGCGTCGCCGACGACGGCAACCTCGGGGTGGCCTTCGACCGAGCCATGGGCGATCCGCTGGTGACCCCGCCGGTGACGATCCCGGCGGTCCTCCCCGGCCGCGGCGTCTCGAAGGCGATCGCGGTGAGTCCGGACGGAACCTCGGTCTACTTCGGGTCCCAGACCGCGACGTCGACCAACCCGAGCATCTCGGTGCTCGACCGCGACCCCATGACCAACGCGCTCACGAACAACGACATCATCGATGACCCGGACCTCGCGACGGTCGTGAGCCTCGCCGTGAACCCGACCGGCACCGCGTTGCTCGCGGCCGCCGATTCGGCCGATCGCATCAACGCCTACGTCCGCGGGAGCGACGGATCGCTGACCTTCGCCGACGCCGAACTCGACGCGCCGGCGATTCCCCTGGAGGGCGTCACGTCCGTCGCGATCACCCAGAGCGGGGACTACACGATCTCCGTCGCCAAGGCCGGCGACGACGGAATGGCCCTGTTCGCCCCGGAGCCGGCTGCGGGGGCGCTCGGGCTGGCCCTGCTCGCCGCCCTGGGGATCCTCGCGCGCCGCTCCGCCGAAGGCGAAACGCCTAGCTAAGTCCCTGAAAACCGGAGAACTTCCCGCTAAAGGGGAGCGCCCGCTGCGTCGAAGATCTCTGCGGGGGGTCTGTCCGACGATGGCCGCGAGCGACGATCCGCGCCCCGATGCGCAGCGCCGGCAGGGAGTGCTGAAGAAGCGTTTCGAGGGGATGGGACTGTCTCCGGAGGAGCTTCCGGGCGGCTCCGCGCTGGTCGTGACCCTGCCCCTCTCGCCCGAGCCCTTCCAGACCCCGTCCGGTAAGCGCGTCATCCGCTCGGCGCGCTTCTACACCGTGGGCCACGATCGCGTGAAATTCACCTCACCCCGGGCACTCGCCTTCCTCCCGATGCTGCGCGTGCTCGACTGCGAGAAGACCGCGCAGATCGAGGCACGGCTGCGGGAGGCCTGGGCGGTCTGGATCGAGGCGCAGACCGAGGCGGGTCAGTGGCTGCGGGAGCTCGGCCTGATTCCGGAGGTCGACGACGGCCTGCCGCTGTGCCGATTCTCTCTCGGCCTCGAGGAGAGCGGCGCGCTGGCGGTCGCGCTGGCGCCGGGTCGGGTGATCCTCCCGTCGCGCGGGCCCCTCGCCGGGCTGTCTCTGGACCGCCACGAGGACCGCGTCTACCGCCCGCGCTCGGTCGACACCGGCATCGACCTCGAGCTCGACATCACCGCGCAGCTCGAGCGGCTGGCCCGCGCGAAACGCAGCGAAGCGCGACGCATCACGCTCCACGACGAGCCCCGCAACGACCGGCGCAGAGCGCCGGTGCTGCTCGTGGGTCCGCGACTCACGGCTTCGCGCGAGTTCCACCAGTCGTTGTCGCTGCGCCACCTCGAGGCAGACGCGGTGCGCAGCATCAGCGATGGCGTCGAGGCGTTCCGCCGCCGCACCTATGACGGCGTCCTGGTCGAGTCCCACCTGGACCGCGCCGACGGGGTCGAACTGATCCCGGCGCTGCGCGGCCTCCCCGGCGTGCTCGAGCTACCGATCGCCGTGTTGGACGACCGGCCCCGCAGCAACCGCCGCGAGCAGGCCCGCGAAGCCGGCGCCACCGCGTACCTCGCCGGCGCGATCCACGCGACCCACCTCGCTCCCGCGATCCAGCACATGGTGAGCGCCAGCCCGAAGCGGCGCTTCACCCGCTACGACCACGCCCTCTCGGTCTCGTGGGAAGGCTGCGGTCACCCGGCGGTCGCGACCTCGCTGAGCCGCGGCGGGCTCTTCGTGCGGATGCACAACCCGCTGCCGGACGGACCCTTCTCGATCCACGTGCCCGAGAGCCCGGCCGGGGCCTTCACGATGCGCGCCGAGCTCGAGGCGGTGCACCGCAACGTCGACCCCGTGTCGGGTCCCGACGGTGTGGGGGCCCGCTTTCGCTCCTTCGCCTCCGGCGACGAGGCGCGGTGGATCACGTTCCTGAACCACCTGCACGCGGGCGTCGCCGGGCCGGGCGGCGCTCCGGGGGCGTAGCCGGCCGCCTCGGCGGTCGTACGCCGGAGCGCGCGACGGCGACGGGGCCGGCGCGACCGCGCGAAGCGCCTGGATGCGGATCGGGGCGGGCGCTACGCGCGGCGGCTGGGCGCTCAGTACGGGCTTTGGAGCTTGGTCCGCGCCTTGTCGATGTCGTGATCCATCACGGTCTTGCGCTTGTCCGCGACGGCCGACGCCTGCGCTTCGCGCGCCAGCCGTGCGATGAAGTCCTCGGCGGCCTCGACGGCCTTGTCGATGGCCGACCCGGACACGCGAAGCCCGCCACCGTGTTTGGCGATCAAGCGTTTGATCACCGCGTTGGGAAGATCCCCCATCTACACCCCCTCCCGCGACTCGGTAGTCGGAGCAGGATGGTCACTGGCGCACCGCTTGTCAACGAAGCGGCGTGTCGGTGTCCCCATCGCGCGCCGCCGCCTCGGCCGCGGCAACGACCTCGCGCAGGGGGACACTCTTCTGTTTCGCGGCGCGTTTGCAGTCGTCGTATTCGGGCGAGAACCGCGGCCCGCGTTCTCCGCGGAGCACCTTGACACGAATCACGCCAAATTCGGTGCGGACACGTCGCGTCGCGCGGTCGAGCACGAGCCGTTCCTGGTGCGCGACCCGGACGCCCGCCGTCGTCGTCTCGGCGAAGAGCACCGCCGCGAGCGCCCGCGCGGCCGCCGGCGGGGCGACGACGCGCAGGGCAAAGCCGGTGCGATTCTTCTTCATCTGCAGCGTCTGGAGACCGACGTCGAGGGCGCCCGCCTCGAAGAGACGCTCCATCGCATAGTCGAAGTGCTCGGGGACGAGGTCGTCGACGTGGGTCTCGAGCACGACCACGCGGTCGCCCTGCAGACCCTCGGAGCGACCCAACACCGCGCGGAGCACGTTGGGGAGCGGGCCGGGCCGCTCGTTGCCCGCCCCGTGACCGATCCGCGACACGGTCATCGGCGGGAGCTCCCGAAACTCGTCGACGAGCACCCGGACCAGGGCTGCGCCGGTCGGCGTGACCGTTTCCCATTCCACCCCGGCCGGCACCACCGGGACACCGCGGAGGAGCTCGAGGGTCGCCGGGGCCGGGAGCGGCAGGAGCCCGTGCTCGGTGTCCACGCGCCCGTGACCGAGGGCGATCGGGGTCGCGGTGACGCGCTCGATCCCCAGACGCTCGAGGGCGATCGCGGCACCGGTGATGTCGACGATGGCGTCGACGGCGCCCACCTCGTGGAAGTGCACCCGGTCGACGGAGACCCCGTGGATCTTGGCTTCGGCGGTGGCGAGGGCTTCGAAGGTCGCGAGCGCGCGCTCGCGCACCCGGGGGCGCAGCGTCGCGCGGCGGAGCAGGGCGCGAATCTCGCGAACGTGTCGGCCGTGACCCTTCCGGGCCGCCGCGGGAACACGCACGTCGAGATAGGGCGCCGAGATCGCTCCGCGCATCACGCGCTTCACCACGACGCGGTGCGAAAGACCGAGTCCGGACAGATCCTCCCGCAACGCCCGTCGCGAGAGTCCGGCGTCGAGCATCGCGGCGAGGAACATGTTGCCCGCGATCCCGGAGAAACAGTCGAGGTGGAGCAGCGGGGCCGTCGACCCGCCACCGCGCTCAGCCACGGTTGATCAAGGTGGCGACGTAGGCGGCGCCAAAACCGTTGTCGATGTTGACGGCGGTCACGCCGGCGGCGCAGCTCGAGAGCATGCCGAGGAGCGCGGTCACGCCACCGAGGGACAGGCCGTAGCCCACGCTCGTGGGCACGGCGATCACCGGTGCGGCGACCAGACCCGCCACCACCGAGGGCAACGCCCCCTCCATGCCCGCGACGACGATCAGCACGCGCGCTCGACGCAGGGTCTCGGTGTAGGAGAGCAGCCGTTGGAGCCCCGCGACCCCGACATCGCTCACGGACTCGACGCGGTTGCCCAGCCGGCGCGCCACGCCCACCGCCTCGTCGGCCACCGGAGCGTCGGAGGTCCCGGCGGAGACGACACAGATACAGCCCTCGCCCTCGCCTTCCGGCGCGTCGCCGAACCAGAGCAACCGCGAGGCCGCGTCGTAGTGGCCACCCGAGACCCGAGCGCGCACCGCCTCCGCCGCGTCGCTCTCGATCCGCGTCACCAGTGCCGGCTGACCCGCCGCGAGCTGTGCCTCCACGAGCTCGGCGATCTGCTCGGGGTTCTTCGGTGCGCCGAAGATCACCTCGGGGATGCCCTGTCGCAGCGCCCGGTGGGTGTCGAGGTGGCTCCGTCCCGCCTGCACGAAGGGCAACGCCGCCAGCCGCTCGACCGCCTCCTCGGGCTGCAGCTCGCCCCGCTTCACCGCCTCCAGCATCGCCTGGACCCGCTCGCGCTCCATCAGGGGGGACCGTACAGCAAGCCGCGGCGCCAGGCCGCGGCGCGCAGCGCAAGCACTGGTCGGAACGCCCAACGCGCGCAGCGTCGGCGGAGCCGACGCGAAGTCCACCGAAAGGACGAGGAACCCCCGCCCTCCTCGCGGATGACGAGTTGCACCGCTGGCGCGATGCGCTCTTCCTCGCGGGTTTCTTGGTGGCGTGTTCTACGCCGGGCGCGGCGCCCAGACGAGCACGCCGCAGGCCTGGCCCTCGTGGTCCTCGAGGGTGTTTTCGATCTGGGCGCTGGGGTCGCCGACGCGGTCGCGGAACGCGGCGTCGGGCGTGTCGAGGACGACGTCGGGGATCGAGGGCAGCACGAGGGAGCCGAGCTGGTCGGCCACGGCGGAGAGGGCGTGGGAGGCGAGCACGTTGCCCACTTCGCTGAGCGCCGAGACCGCCTCTTCGGAGTCGAGGGAGTCGTCGCCGAGGAGCGTGCGCACGAGCTCGCGACAGGTCTCGCCGCCGAGCAACACGACGAAGTGTCCGCCGACCCCACCGATCACGTCGAAGAAGATGGCGGCGCCCAGGTCGGCGAGGTCGCGGGTCTCGGAGACCCCCGGGTGGACGACCTGGGGTACCCGCATTCGAATCGGCCGACCCATCATCGAGGCGAGGGCGCCGGCGGCGTGGCCCGCCCCGATGTTGGCGAGCTCGCAGTAGCGATCGATCGCGTCGTCGACCACGGGCGCCGTCCTCATCGGAGTTGGTTCGAGTCGACCAGGAAGACCGGCTCGCCGTTGCCGAGGACCGTGAGACCCGCGAGGATCGGAAGCCCCGCGAGGAGCCGCGGGAGCGGCTTGACGTAGAGCTCCTGTTGCCCGGCGAGACCGTCGACGAGGAACGCCACACGCTCGCCGCGGATGTCGCTCAGCAGAAGCGTCGCGGGGTCGGGAGTCCCGCTCCCTTGGGACGACCACCCCACGGCGGCCGCCACGTCGAAGACCGGTGTCGGGGTGCCGTCGATCGAGACGAAGGCCTCGCCGGCGCTGCGCTCGATCTCGTCGGAGGCGGTCTCGAGGATACGCTCGACCTTGCCGATCGGGAACGCGATGACGCCGGCCCCCACGCGGGTGAGGAGCAGGCGCTGCACGGCCGCGGCGATCGGGACGAGGATCGCGGTGCAGGTACCGCGCCCGGGCTCGGTGTGGACGGTCACGACGCCGCCGAGGGACTCGATGGTGGTGCGCACGGCGTCCATCCCGACACCGCGCCCGGAGATCTCCGAGACCTGGGCGGCGGTGGAGAGGCCCGGGCGAAAGATGAAGTCGGCGATCTCGTCGGCCGGGAGGTCTTCGGCGAGACCCGGATGGATCAGACCCGCCGCCACCGCGTTGGCGCGCACGGCGTCGAGGTCGATCCCGCGGCCGTCGTCGCGGATCTCGATGCGGATCGAATCGCCCTCGCGGGCCGCCCCGACCTCGATGCGTCCTTTGATCTCCTTGCCGGCGCTGGCGCGATCCTCGGGGTGCTCGATGCCGTGATCGGCGGCGTTGCGCACCAGGTGGACCAGCGGATCGTAGAGCCGGTCGAGGATCGAGCGGTCGAGGGCCAGCTCCGAGCCGACGTAGTCGAGCTCGACGCGTTTGCCCCGTGCCTCGGCGATGTCCCGGGCGATTCGCGGGAGGTTTTCGAAGACCCGCAGCAGCGGTGTCGTGCGCAGCTCCATCGCCCGGCGCTTGAGCTCGCCGACCGCGCGGTCCATCTGGTCGAAGCCGCGGGTCACGGGGGTGGAGTGCGTCGCGAGCCCCGTCTCCTCCGCGGCGTTCCGCAGCCG
>JANQRO010000225.1 GCA_028284525.1 Myxococcota bacterium
ACGCTCGCGTCTGCGCGTCGACGTCACCGGCGATCCGGCCGCGCTGGCGCGTGCCGCCGCGGTCGTGCTCCCCGGGGTCGGCGCCTTCCGCGACGCCGCGGAGACGCTGCGCGCCAAACGTCTCGACGAGGCGCTGCGCGAAGGTCTCGAACGCGGGCAGCCCTACCTCGGGATCTGTCTCGGTCTCCAGCTCCTCTTCGACGAGAGCACCGAGCACGGCGTGTCGAAGGGGTTCTCGGTCCTGCCCGGGCGGGTCGACCGCTTCCCCGAGCGCGGGGCGGACGGCTCGCGATTGCGGGTGCCCCACATCGGGTGGAACGAGGTGCGCTACCGGGGTGCGCATCCGATGCTCGAGAGCCTGCCCGAGCGCGACGTCTACTACTTCGTCCACGCCTACCGACCGCTCCCCGCGGATCCGGACTGTGTGCTCGGCGAGGCGGACTACGGGGATCCCTTCGCAGCGGTCGCGGGTCGCGGCTCGCTCTTCGCCGTGCAGTTCCACCCGGAGAAGAGCCAGAACGCCGGGCGCCGGCTCCTCGACGCCTTCGCCGGATGGATCGCCGGGTGCTGAGGGCCGGCGCGCGGGTCGCCGGGCTCCTCGCAGTACTGGGCACGCTGTCCTGCGCCGACGGGGCGAGCACCGGGACCGTCGCCGCGGGGGATCCCCGCGGTATCCCCACGACCTGTGTCGTCGCCGTTCCCTTCGAGGTCTCTCCGCAGATCGAGGTGCCCGAGGAGACGCCGGACCAGCTCGCGACCTACCTGGTGGAGGCTCTCGACGGAGCCGGGCTGCGGGTCGTCGCGCCCGAGCAGACCGGTGTCTTCGCGGCCGCCGCCGTGCCCGGGCGCGGCCGCGAGCTCACCCAGCGCCTGGCCTTCGCCGCCGACCGGGAGTTCGGCTGCAACGTGATCGCCCTGGGTCGTGTCGACCGGTTCCGCGAGCGCAGCGGGGGGGCGTCGGGCTCGATGCAGCCCGCGAGCGTCGCCTTCGACCTCGACTTCTACGATGCGCCGGGCGGGCGCGCCGTCTTTCGGGGCCGCTTCGACGAGACCCAGAAGGCGCTCACCGAGAACGTGTTGCGGGCGCGTCGCTACCCGGGCGGCGGCCTGCGCTGGCTCAGCGCCAACGAGTTCGCGCGCTGGGGCGTCGCGGAAGTGGTGCGCGGCGCGCCGCTGCACCCCCGCGACTGACGCGATCGCCGCCAGCGCGCCACCAGCGGAGCCGCCGTGCCCTTCGAAGTCATTCCCGCGATCGATCTGCTCGGGGGCCGCTGTGTGCGGTTGGCCCAGGGCGACTACGAACGCGCCACCGTCTACAGCGACGACCCCGCCGAGGTCGCCGCGTCCTTCGCCGCCGCCGGGATCGCGCGGCTCCACGTCGTCGACCTCGACGGCGCGCGCGACGGCGCCGCGCGCAACACCCACGCGGTGGCCTCGATCGTGGCGGCCACCGGCTCGCTACCGGTACAGGTCGGCGGCGGTCTGCGCGACCTCGACACGGTGACCCGGGTGCTCGACCAGGGTGTCGAGCGCGCGATCCTCGGCACCGCGGCGTTGCGCGACCCCGACCTGGTGCGCGCCGCCGCGGCGCGTCACCCCGGGCGCGTCGCCGTGGGCGTCGACGCTCGCGCCGGACGTGTCGCCGTCTCGGGGTGGCTCGAAACCAGCGACGTGCGGGTCGCCGACGTCGCGCGGCTCTTCGAGGACGCCGGAGTCGCGGCGTTGATCTACACCGATATCGCGCGCGACGGGATGCTGACGGGTCCCGACCTCGAGGGTACCGCGGCGCTGGCCGAGGCGGTGTCGATCCCGGTGATCGCGTCGGGAGGGGTGGGCTCTCTCGACGACGTGCGCGGGGCGGCGGCCCACTACGCCCGGGGCGTCGCCGGGGTGATCGTGGGTCGCGCCCTCTATACCGGAGACGTCGTCCTCTCCGACGCGCTGGAGGTGGCCGCGTGCTCCTGAAACGCATCATTCCCTGTCTCGACGTCGACCGCGGCCGCGTGGTGAAGGGCGTGCAGTACGTCGACCACGTCGACGCCGGCGACCCCGTCGAGGTGGCGCGTCGCTACGACGAGCAAGAGGCCGACGAGATCACCTTTCTCGACATCACCGCGAGCCACGAGGAGCGCGGCATCCTGCTCGACGTGGTGTCGCGCACGGCGGAGACCGTGTTTATGCCGCTCTGTGTCGGCGGCGGGGTCCGTTCGCTGGACGACATCCGGGACCTCCTCAACGCGGGCGCCGACAAGGTCTCGATCATGACCGCGGCGGTGCACAATCCCGACCTCGTGGCCGACGCCGCGGCCAAGATCGGCAGCGCGAACCTCGTCGTCGCCATCGACGCAAAACGCGACAGCGAGGCTCCGGAATTGCGTTGGGAGGTCTTCACCCACGGCGGGCGACGCGGGACCGGAATCGACGCGGTGCGCTGGGCGGTGCGAATGGCGGAGGCCGGCGCCGGCGAGATCCTACTGACGAGTATGGACCGCGACGGCACAAAGAGCGGGTACGACCTGGAATTCGTACGCACGGTTGCCGATTCGGTGCCGATTCCTGTGATCGCATCGGGGGGCGGCGGCAGCGCGGACGATCTCGCGGCGGCGCTCGACGACGGCCCCGAGGGTGGTCATGCACAGGCCGCGCTCGCGGCATCGATTTTTCATTTTCGCGAGACGACCGTCGGCGAAGTAAAACAGGCACTTCGGGCCCGCGGCATCGCCGTGCGGCCGCCCCTCCGTTGATCGCCCTATACGGCTTCGCTAGCGTGGCTCGTTGCCTCGAACCCCGAGTCCTCCGCTCGTGGTCGCACAATCTCCGCCGCCGTCTCATCCCCATGTGGCGGGCGTGCGATCCGGGAACGAAGGGCGAAGGCAGTGGCGACGAAGACCGGTGGAACCGTCTCGCGGGGGTCGCGGGAGATGGGGAGACCGGGCCGAGTGAGGGAGTGTCGTCCTCTTGCCCCTAGTCAAGGTCAAGGAAAACGAGTCCTTCGAGCAGGCCCTGCGCCGCTTCAAGAAGCAAGTCGAAAAAGCCGGCATCCTGACAGAGCTGCGACGGCGCGAGTCCTACGACAAGCCCAGCGTCCGGCGTAAGAAAAAGGCTGCGGCATCGCGCAAACGCGCGATCAAGAAGCTCAAGAAGATGGCCCGGTAGCCAGGGCTTCCGAAGGTGGGTCGCATCCCCGAGGAAACGATCGAGACGCTCCGCGAGCGGATCGACATCGTGGACCTCGTCGGACGTCACGTCTCGCTTCGTCAGAGCGGGCGCAGCTTCAAGGGGCTGTGCCCCTTCCACGACGAGAAGACGCCCTCCTTCCACGTGAACCCCGAGCGCAGCATCTTTCACTGCTTTGGCTGCGGGGCGGGTGGGGACGCCTTCCAGTTCGTGATGCGTCACGAGGCGCTGAGCTTTCCCGAAGCCGTGCGCTCGCTGGCGCGGGAGGCCGGTGTCGAGATCCCCGAGAGCGACGGGTCGGACCGCGGCGTCACCCAACAGCTCCGCGACATCAACGAGCGCGCTCAGCGTCTCTTCCAACGCACCCTCGAGAGCCCCAAGGGCGAGGCCGCCAGGGCCTACCTCGCCGGGCGCGGGCTCGACGAGACGGCCATCGAACGCTTCGGGCTGGGCTACGCCCCCGACAGCTGGGACACACTCACCCGCGCGCTGCGCGGCGCCGGGCTCGACCCGGCGCTGGGCGAGAGCGCCGGGCTCCTCAGCGCGCGGCGCGGGGGAGAAGGCTACTTCGATTTCTTCCGCGGGCGGGTGATCTTCCCGATCCAGGACGTGCGCGGCCAGGTGGTGGCCTTTGGGGGCCGGGCGCTCTCGAGCGAGCAAGAGCCCAAGTACCTCAACACCACCGAGACCCCGGTGTTCCGCAAACGCGAGGCCTTCTACGGGTTCCCTGAAGCCCTCGCCGCGATCCGCAAGGCCGGGCAGGTCGTGGTCGTCGAGGGCTACTTCGACCGGATCGCTCTCGCACTGTCCGGCGTCGCCGAAGCCGTTGCGACCTGTGGCACCGCCCTCACCCGTGAGCACGCGCGCCAGCTACGCCGGCGCACCCGCGAGGTCGTGCTGCTCTTCGACGGAGACGCCGCCGGGGAACGCGCCCTGGAGCGCGCCCTCGAGGTGCTGCTCCCGGAGGGCCTGCGTGTCCGCGCCGGCGTGTTGCCGGCGGGCGCCGACCCGGCGGACGTGCTCGAGCGCGAAGGCCCCGAGGCCCTGCGCAAGGTGGTCGACGACGCACCGCCCGCCTTCTCGTTCCTGATCGGCCGCGCGGCCGCGCGGGGACGCAGCACGCCCTGGGAGAAGGCCGACGCCGTGGGCGCGGTGATCCGTCAGCTGGCCGCGGTGCAGAACGCGGTGGAGCGCGGGGAGTTCGCCCGCCAGCTCGCTCTCGCCGTCGACGCGCGGATCGAGGACGTCGACGCCGCGCTGCGCAACGAGCTCCGCGAGCGGGGTACCCCCGATGCCGACCCGGTGGCCACCCGGCCTCGTCGCGACGGGCCCGAGGCCCGCAACGCCCGCCACCTGGCGCGGATCTGGCTCGAGCGACCGGCCCTGGCGGCGCATCTCGACGTCGAGGACGTCGCCGCGCTCTCGCCCGAGGCGCCCTGGGACACGCTGCTCCCGGCCCTCTGTACGGCAGCCCGGGAGGCCCGTGGCGAGCGCTTCGACGTCCACGCCCTCGCCGAGAGGCTGGGCGAAGACGCCCGGGGCGAGCTGGCCGCGCTGGCCGTGGAGAGCGACCAGGTCGACGCCGACGCCGCCGGGCGCGCGGCCGGAGACCTGCTCCGCTGGTTCCGGCGACGCCGCGCCGAGCAGGCGGCGCGGGGCGCCACCCGTCAGTTCCGGGCGGATCCGGCGACGGATCCCGCCGAGATTCTCGCGACGAAGCAGCGTCAGATCGAGGAGCGCCGACGCGCGCAGGGCTTGCCTCCAAGCCCGGCGCGCGGCGGGCCCCGGCTCTAGGCTAGGCAGAAGGAGAGCCCCCCAATGTCCTCCAGCGCGCCCACCACCTCCCCCCACCCGCGTCGACGGGCACGCACATCGGGTAGTCCCGATGCCGACGCATTGATCCGCGAGTTCGCCATCGTCGAGGACCTGCTCGGCGAGGGGCGGCGCAAGGGCTACGTCACACTGGACGAGCTCCGCGGCGCGCTCCCCGAAGGCGTGGCCACGCAACGCGTCGACGCCCTGGTGGCTGTCTTCGGGGCGGAAGAGATCCCGGTGGTCGGGGCGACCATCCCGGACAAGCGCGGGCCGGCCAAGCGACGACCCCGGCGCGCGCGGCAGGTGAGCCGCAGCGCCGAACTCCTCGCCGGCGAGGACGGGAGCTCGAGCGACCCGGTGCGGGTGTACCTGCGCGAGATGGGACAGGTGTCGCTCCTCACCCGCGAAGGAGAGGTGGAGATCGCCCAGCGCATCGAGGCGGGGCTCCAGGATCAGGAGTGTGCCGTCCTGGCGACCCTCTACGGCCTGCGCGAGGTGCTCGCCGTCGCCGAGCGCTACGCCAGCGACGACCTCGCCCTCGTCGATCTCCTCGACGGCATCGAGCTCGACGAGCCCGAGCCCGAGGTGCCGACCCCCGCCGAGCGCGAGCGTCACTGGAAGCAGGTGGTCGTGGACCTCCGTCGCTGCGAGGCCGAGGTGGCCAAGCGCGCCGCGTCCGCCGCGAACCCCCGCACCGGCGAGGAGACCCGCTCCCGGCTGCGCAGCGAGTGCAACGAGATGCTCTACCGCGCGGTGCTGCTGCTCCGCGAAACCGGCTTCTCGAAAGAGCGGAGCGCGGAGATCGTCGACGGGATCGGCGAGCAGGGGCAGCGTATCGCCAGGCTCGAGGCCGAGGGCCGGCGGGTCGTGCGGAGCTTCGCGGTCTCCCGCCGCGAGTTCGACGCCTTGGCGCCGCTGGCGCTGGGCGGCGGGCGCAAGGGGCGCGAGTCGCTACTGCGTCTCGGCGGCGACGCCGAGAAGATCGCCGTGGCCGCCGACCGGCTGGCGGCGATCGACGAGGGCATCGCGCAGATCGTCACGCATCTGGCGATGAGTCGCGAGGAGCTGCGCGGGGTCTTGAAGCGGCTGCGCAACGCCGGCGCCCGCACCCAACAGGCCAAGGCCGAACTGATCGAGGCGAACCTGCGTCTCGTCGTCTCGATCGCCAAGAAGTACACGAACCGCGGGCTGCAGTTCCTCGACCTGATCCAGGAGGGGAACATCGGCCTGATGAAAGCCGTCGACAAGTTCGAGTGGCGCCGCGGCTACAAGTTCTCCACCTACGCCACCTGGTGGATCCGCCAGGCGATCACGCGGGCGATCGCCGACCAGGCGCGCACGATCCGCATCCCGGTGCACATGACCGAGACGATCAACAAGCTGGTGCGCGCGACACGGCATCTGGTGCAGGCGCTGGGCCGCGAGCCCATGCCCGAAGAGCTCGCCGAGCAGATGGAGCTCCCGGTCGACAAGGTGCGGATGGTGCTGAAGATCGCCAAGGAGCCGATCAGCCTCGAGACGCCGGTGGGCGAGGAGAGCGACAGCCAGCTCGGCGACTTCATCGAAGACCCGAGCGCCGTCGACCCGCAGGACGCGGTGATCCACGAGAACCTCGCCGAGCAGACCCGCAAGGTGCTCTCGACGCTGGCACCGCGGGAGGAGCGCGTGCTCAAGATGCGCTTTGGGATCGGCGAGCGCGCCAACCACACCCTGGAAGAAGTGGGACAGGACTTCGAGGTCACCCGCGAGCGTATCCGCCAGATCGAAGCCAAGGCCCTGCGCAAGCTCCGCCACCCAAGCCGCAGCCGGCTGCTGAAGAGCTTTACCGAGAACTAGGGGGCAAGCGCCGGCCCTTGGGGCCGGCGCGCGCAGCGTGGGCGGAGCCCACGCGAAGTCCACCCCGCTGAAGAAGGCGGACCGCGGTCAAGCTCCGAAGCCCCTGCGAAAGCGCCGGCCCTTGGGGCCGGCGCGCGCAGCGTGGGCGGAGCCCACGCGAAGTCCACCCCGCTGAAGAAGGCGGACCGCGGTGCTCGTTCCGAAGCCCAGAGCGTTCGCTCGTGCGCGATGCGGGGGGGTCTGGCACCGCGGGTGCGGTGGTGCCCCACCTCGGGCGGGGTGTGGTGCTAGCGCCTTCGGGTCGCGGTGCCCCAGAGCGCGGTGAGCGCCGCGAAGACGAGGGCGGCCGATCCCGGCTCGGGGGCGATGGTGAGCTCGTAGTTGGTGCCTCCGCCGGCGAAGACCGAGCGGGTGGCGACGACGTAGGTGCCGGGGGTGAGGGCGAGACTCAGCGACGCGGCGCCCATGGGGTTGTTCCAGTCACAGCCGAGCTCGGAGCTCAGGTTGGCGTTGAAGACCTGCACGGTGGGGTTGAACACCGGGTCGCCGCCACCGGCGCCGGTGGAACGCAACGTCACGTCGAGCGTCTCGCCAGCGGGAAGGGCGACCTCGTAGAGGTCGACGAAGGAGTTGGCCTCGAAGGAGGAGATCTGGGTGCAGTCGCCGACGGCGCCCGGGACGGGGAGGCCGATGTCGGTGTCCAGACAATCGGTGGCGTCGAGGGAGTCGTCGAGGGTCTGGGAGCCGCTCGCGATCGGGTCGGGGCAACCGAGGTCGTAGATCGTCGTGACCCCGGCGATGTCGTCGGCCTGGGGCACTTCGACGCCATCTTGCACGGTGGCGAACATGATCGCGTTGCTCCCGGGTGGATGGTCGAGCCCCAGGAGGTGGCCGATCTCGTGCACGGCGACCCGCCGGAAGTCGTCGAAGGCGCCCTGTGGACCGGCGACCACGTCCCAGTTGGCGTTGACGAGGCTGTCGGCGCGAAACACGATGTTGCCCTCGGTGACGAGGCCGCCCGGGGTGAAGCTCCGGGCGGCGATCGCGAGGGTGGTGCCGCCCCACGGCACTCCGCAGAAGTCGGCCTCGAAGCCCACGCCGTGGACGTCGTCGTCGTCGTCGCAGGGACCCTCGAATCCGGGGGTGGCGCTCAGGTCCACCAGTGCCCCGAGCCCCGGGGCGTCGTTCCACGCGTCGAGGGCTTCGGCGAAGGCGGCGTCCCAGCTCGGTCCGCTCGGGCTCGTGGCGCCCAGGGTCGGGTGGCTGATCTGGGTCGCGATGGTGTACTCGCCCCCGGGGCGGCGGGTGAGCGGGTCGTCGAAGAGGACGAAGGCTCCAGCGCCTGTGGCGCCGAGGAGGGTCGCACCCAGGACCACGATCCCCGTGCGGACATCCATCACGAGCCCCTCGCCAGCCGGTTGCGGAGCTGGGCCTTGAGCTCCACCGCGCTCAGCGCGTCTTCGAGGCGGGCGCCCACGTCGAGCTCGAGCTCGTCGGCGACGCCCTCGCTGAGCGCGCCCCGGGGACGGCGGATCGCGTTCGGCGGGGTGAGCCCGACGACCGGACGACCGTCGGCGCTCACCACTCGCTCGACGCCGCTGGGATCCAGCAGGATGCGCAGCCGACCCTGGTCCCACCCGTAGAGCGGATGGACCTGACGGCGCGCCAGCGACTCCACGAAGTAGAGCCCCCGCTCGCCCACTGCGGGCACCCGCATCCCCCCGACCTCCACGATGCGGTCGCCGACCGCACCGCCCAGAAAGTGGAGACGGACGCGGCTCCCGACCGGGGGGCCCTTCAGCACGTCGCGCACCGCGAACTCGACCCAGGTGAAGACATGGCGGCCACCGGGGCTCTCTTCCACGCCGCTGGCCACCGCTTCGCCTTCGAAGACGAGCTCGCAGGCGCCGAGCATCTCGTCGACGCTGGTCTGGCGCACCGTCGTGGCGGCGGCGGGAGACGCGAGCAGCAGCGCGGAGAAGAAGATCCCGGCCAACGACCCGAGTAGCGGAGTGCGAATCATGATCGACACCTCGTCGCGATGTGGCGGGGCCCCGAAACACTAGGACTCTCCGCGCTCGCGCACGACGACTTTCTCGCGGATTGTTCCGATCAGGATTCCGCGGCGAGTCCGCTGTGGCGAAGGAGCGCCTCGGGGGTGGCGTCGCGGCCGCGGAAGGCGGCGAACACCTCCCCGGGTGCCTGGCTGCCACCGCGGGCGAGGACGGTCTCGCGGAAGCGCTGGCCCACCGCGGCGATCGCGTCGGCGTCGCCGAGCCCCGCCTCTTCGAAGGCCGCAAAGGCGTCGGCGGAGAGCACCTCGGCCCATTTGTAGGAGTAGTAGCCGGCGGCGTAGCCACCGCCGAAGATGTGACCAAAGCTGCAGAGAAAGCGGTCTTCGGGGATCGGCGGGATGACGGTGGTGCGCTCGGCGATGCGTCGCTGCACCGCGAAGGCGTCGGCGTCGTCGCCCTCGCGGCCGTAGCGGTGGTGCAGCTCGAGGTCGGTCATCCCGAAGTAGATCTGACGCAGCATGTCGCTCCCCGCCCGGAAGGTGCGGGCCGCGCGGAGCTTGTCGAAGAGGGCGTCGGGGAGCGGCTCGCCCGTGTCGACGTGGCCGCTGATCCCGCGCACCGTCTCCCGGTGGTAGCACCAGTTCTCCATGAACTGGCTCGGCAGCTCGACGGCGTCCCACTCGACGTTCTGGATCCCCGACACCAGGCCACACTCGACGGCGGTCAGCATGTGCTGGAGGCCGTGGCCGAACTCGTGAAAGAGGGTGGTGACCTCGTCGAAGCTCATCAGCGAGGGCGCCTCCCCCACCGGCGGGGTCTGGTTGCAGACCAGAAAGGCGACCGGATGACGCACCCCGTGGTCGAGGCGCCGGCGCCCCAGACAGTCGGCCATCCAGGCGCCGCCGCGTTTCTCGCTGGGGCGGGCGTAGGGGTCGAGGTAGAACGCAGCCACGGGCTCCCCGGCCGCGTCGCGCACCCGGAAGAAGCGGACATCCGGGTGGTAGACCGGCGCGTCGCCATCCGCCTCCTCGATGTGCACCCCGAAGAGCCGCTCGCTCAGGGCGAAGAGGCCCGCGAGCACCCGGGGAAGCGGGAAGTAGGGGCGAAGCTCCTCTTCGCTGTAGGCGAAACGCTCTTCCCGCAATCGCTCGGCCCAGAAGGCCAGGTCCCACGGCGCGAGGGCATCGGCTTCCGGCGCGTCGTCGGCCGCGGCGCGCTCCGCCAGCTCGGCGAGGTCGCGGCGCGCCGCGTCGTAGGAGGCGCCGCGCAGGTCTTCGAGGAGGCGCTCCACCGCGGCGACGTCGGGGGCCATCTTCGAGGCGACCGAGAGCTCGGCGTAGGAGGCGTAGCCCAGCAGCGCCGCCTGCTCGCGGCGCAGCGCGAGGATCGACTCGATCAGCGGCCGGTTGTCCGACTCGCCCCCGCTCGCCCGGGTGACGAAGGCGCGGTAGATGCGCTCGCGCAGATCGCGGCGCCGGGCGTGGGCCAGCAAGGGGACGAGACACGGCGCGTCGAGGGTGACCCGCCACGGGCCCGTCTCGGCGCTGGCCCCCTCCTCGCCGGCCTCCCGTGCGGCCTGCGCGGTGAGGCCGCGCCAGGTCTCGGGGAGCCCCTCCACCTCCTCGGGCTCGCGCAGGGTGAGGGCGAAACGCCTGGTGTCGTCGAGCACCTGGTTGGCGAAGCGGGTGGCGAGCTCGGCGAGCTCGCGCTCGATCTCGGCGAAGCGCTCGCGGGGCCCCGCGTCGAGACCCACCCCGGAGAGACGCGCGTCGCGGCGCAGCACCTCGACGACCCGGTGTTCCGCGGGCCGCAGCGCCGAGTAGACCTCGCTCTCGCAGAGCCCTTCGGCACGCGGATGGCACAGAGCCCCGCGCTCTACCGCGCCCTCGAAGGGCTCTGCGAGAGCGAGGTCTACTCGGCGCTGCGGCCCGCGGAACGCCGGGTCGTCGAGGTGCTGCGCCGCGACGCGCGTCTCTCCGGGGT
>JANQRO010000253.1 GCA_028284525.1 Myxococcota bacterium
CACGACCGCGTCCACCCCCTTGTCACGCGTTCCCGGCCGCCGAGGAAGGTGGTAGTTATGCGCGGGGGGGTCAACGCGCGAGGCGAGGCGTGGGACGCAGCACAGGATGAGCACGCGGGAGCGCTTCGCAGCGGGCATCGTCCCGGTGCGCTGGATCGACGGGGCACCACGTCTCCTGGTGCTGCGGGCGTACCGGCTCTGGGACTTTCCCAAGGGCGAGGTGGAGGGCGACGAGGTGCCCCTCGAGACCGCCCTGCGCGAGCTGCGCGAGGAGAGCGGGCTCGAGGGTGCCGACTTCGTCTGGGGGCGCGAGGGGTGCGAGACGGCGCCCTACTCCCAGGGCAAGGTCGCGCGCTACTACCTCGCGCACTGCGCCGAGGGCGAGGTCTCGCTGCCGGTCTCCCCCGAGCTCGGCCGCCCCGAGCACCACGAGTTTCGCTGGGCCACGCCGGAGGAAGCGGCGTCGCTCCTCCCCGCCCGGCTGCAACCGATCCTCGCCTGGGCCCTCGAACGGCTCGCGGACCCGGCGGTCTGAACCCGCGCTAGCTGGCCTCGTCGGCCTCGGGTCCGCCGGTGGACAAGCCGCGGCGAGCGCGGAGCTGCTGGACCGGCCCGATCACGTAGTCCGGCAGCTTCGCGGCGGGATGGTCGCTCTCGATCCGCCCGTACACCCGGAGCGCCTCGTCGGGCTCGTCGGCGGCGAGCCAGCAACGCACCGCGTCGCCCAGCGCGTTGGCGGCCATCGGGTAGGCACCGATCGCCCCCGCGGCCTCGTGGGCGCGGGCCGCCTCGTCGAAGCGCCCCGCATCTTCCAGCAGGTGCCCCACCCGCGACTCCAGGATCGCGCGCAACGCCGAGCCGGCGTCGCTCGCGCGGGCGCCCTCCTGCCAGAGGTCGAGGGCCTGCTCGGGAAAGCCCAGCGTGAGATAGAGCCCCCCCGCCTCGAGCGCCGCCAGCGCGCCGGCACCGGTGCCGCCGTACTGTCGCGAGAGCTCGGAGAAGCGCGTGGCGAAATCCTCGCGGACCTCGCGGGCCCGCTCCGGGTTGGCCGGCTCGGGGACCTCGGTGTCGGTGGACGACCCGCCCATGGCTTCGACGAAATCGCGGCGCAGCTCTGCGATCGCCGCCGAGGCTTCGTCCACCTGGGCGCGTCGCCACGATTGCGTGCCGCCCACCGCCGCAGCCACGGCGAGGATGGCGATCGCGGCACCGGCCAGCAGGAGGAGGTGCTCCTGCACCCAGTCGACCAGGCCGTGGCCCAGCTCCTCGAGCTCTTCGAAGGTGTCGTGCGGTTGTTTGCTTCGGCGCGCTGCCACGGTCCCACCTCGGGAGGCTTCGGGGTCTGATCGGGGGCTGCGCGACGGGCTGGCGGGCGTCGCGCCGACGCCCGAACCCGCGGCCGTCGAGCGCGAATAGTATCCCTCGGTCCGCCGCGCGCACCCCCGCGCGGCCGGGTGCTCGGCCCGCGCGCGCCGTTCACTCCGCGTCGGGACGTCGCGACCGGAAGACGATGCGCACCGGAGAGCCCGCCATCCCGAAGCGCTCGCGCAGACGGTTCTCGAGGTAGCGTCGATACGAGGCGCGCACCGCGCGGGGGTCGCTGCAGAACAACACGAAGGAAGGCGGGCAGATGCCGACCTGGGTTGCGTAGAAGAAGCGCGTCGGTCGCCGGCGCGCGCCGCGCTGCGCCATCGCGGGTTCGTGGGCCTCGGTCGCCTCCGCGAGCCAGCGATTGAGTTCGGCGGTCGGGACGCGCAACCGCGCCGCGGCCGCCAGGCTGCGCACCATGTCGAAGACCCGCTCGACCCGGGAGCCGGTGAGCGCCGAGAGTCGGAGTAGCGGCACGTCCGCGGCAAACCGCAGCCCGCGCTTCGCCTCCTCGCTCACGTGCGCGGAGGCCTCGGGTCCGTGGATCGTGTCCCACTTGTTCAGAACCATGCCGACCGCGCGCCCCTGGTCCCGAGCCCGTCCCACGATGTTGAGGTCGCGGTCCGTGATCCCCTCCGCGGCGTCGGCCAGCACCAGGACCACTTCCGCGCGCTCCATCGCGCGCAGGGCCAACAGCGCACTCACCCGCTCGCCAACGCGGTCGCGGCGCGCGCCGCGTCGCAGCCCCGCGGTGTCGACGAACTCGAAGACCTCTCCGTCGCGCTCGACCCGGGTGTCGATCGCGTCGCGGGTCGTGCCGCCCTCCGCGGACACGACCGCGCGTTGGGCGCCGACCAATCGATTGAAGAGCGAACTCTTGCCGACGTTGGGCCGGCCGACCAGCGCGACGCGGTAGTCGGCGGCAATCCGTTGCTCCGCCGCCGCCGTCGCGGGCAGCGTCGCAACGAGTTCCTCCAGGGCGTCCCAGGCACCGCCCCCGTGCTCGGCGGAGATCGACCAGGTGCGTTCGAAGCCGAGCTGGTGGAACTCGCCGACCCGCTCTTCGTGCTCCGGTCGATCGATCTTGTTCACCACCAACGCCACCGGTGCGGGCGCCCGGCGGAGCTCGCGGGCGATCTCTTCGTCTTCGGGCAGCAGCCCCGCCTTCCCGTCCACGAGGAAGAGGATCGCGTCGGCCTGGTCGACGGCGACCCGGGCCTGATCCTGTACGGCGCCCTCGAGGTCACCCTCGGCCCCGCGGTCGAGCCCCGCGGTGTCGACGAGCAGGACCGACATCACGGCGTCTCCGTCGCCCTCCCCTCCCGGTCGCGCGACCTCGACCACGGCGTGGATCCGGTCTCGGGTGATCCCCGGTCGGTCTTCGACGATCGCGCGCCGCGTCCCGGCGTAGCGGTTGAAGAGGGTCGATTTCCCGACGTTGGGTCGTCCGACGATCGCGACCACCGGGAGCGGCGCGGTCACGAGCGCACCTCGGCGAGAAAGGTCTCCGCGGCGTTGGTCAGGCCCTCGGGTTTGCCCGGGTCGAGCCAGCGCGCTTCGGACACCCCGCGAAACCAGGTGCGCTGACGACGGGCGAAACGACGCGTGTCGCGGACCATCGCCTCGAGGGCGTGGGGCAGGATCTCGCTGCCCTCGGCAACCGGCAGCATGTGGCGGTAGCCGATCGCCTGGAAGCACGGCAGGGTCGGGGCGTACCCGCGTTCGAGGAGATCCCGCACCTCCCGGAGCAGTCCGGCCTCGATCATCCCCTTCGCGCGAGTGGCGATCCGCTCGTCGAGCGTCTTGCGGCCGGGATCGAGGACGAGGTACAGGGAGCGGTAGGGTCGATCGCCGAAGTGGTGGGCATCGCGGAGCTCCGACGCCGCCCGCCCGCTCGTCTCGAGGATCTCGAGCGCGCGCAGGGTGCGCCGCAGGTCGTTGGGGTGGATGCGCGCCGCGCTCTCGGGGTCGCGCTCGGCGAGACGTCGGTGCAGGAGTGTCGGGTTCCCGGCTTTGCGCGCCTCCCGGGCT
>JANQRO010000266.1 GCA_028284525.1 Myxococcota bacterium
GAATGCCCTGGCCGCCGCCGCTCCCGCTCAGGTAGAAGACGAACACACCCCCCACGAGAAGGATCGTCGCGCTGATCAACCAGCGCCGGCCGCGTCGCAGAACCTGGAGCATGAACACCTCTCGCCCGGTGTCGGGACCCCCGCGCGGGCGCCGCGGGATCGTCCGAAGCTAAGAAATCTGTGGCGCGAATCGCCACTTTCCCGCACTGCTGTCTTGCCCCGGAGGGCCGCGGGCTGTTAGTCTTGGACGCGTCGTTCCCGCTCGGTGAAATAGCCCCAGATCCGAGTACTTAGCGGGGAGGATGCCGATTCCAACCGGCGTTTCACCGGGTCGGGAATCGGAGACAGAATCGGTCGCCGACGGCGCTGTCGGGGGCCGCACCACCCGCCTCGACAACGGGGGAGATCCGCGTGCTCAACGCCATTCTCGGTTGGTTCTCGAACGACCTGGCGATTGATCTGGGGACCGCAAACACGCTCGTCTACGCCAAGGGCAAAGGCATCGTCGTATCGGAGCCGAGCGTCGTGGCGGTGACCCAGGACGGGCGCGGGCCCGACAAAGTGCGCGCGGTCGGACGCGAGGCGAAGGAGATGCTCGGTCGCACACCGGGCAACATCGTCGCGATCCGCCCGATGAAAGAAGGCGTCATCGCCGACTTCGAAGTCACCGAGGCGATGCTCCGCTACTTCATCGCGCGGGTCCACGACCGCTCGCGTCTGGTCAGGCCGCGCATCGTGATCGCGGTGCCGTCCGGGATCACCGAAGTCGAGAAGCGCGCGGTGCGCGAATCGGCGATGTCGGCGGGAGCGCGCGAGGTCTACCTCATCGAGGAACCGATGGCGGCGGCGATCGGCGCCGGGCTTCCGGTGACCGAGCCCTCCGGCAACATGATCGTCGACATCGGAGGCGGGACGACCGAGGTCGCGGTGCTCTCGCTCTCGGGGATCGTGTACTCGAACTCGTCTCGTGTCGGCGGCGACAAGATGGACGAGGCGATCATCAACTACGTCAAGCGCAAGTACAACTTGCTCGTCGGCGAGCGCACCGCCGAGCTGATCAAGATCAACATCGGCACCGCCTTCCCCACCGAACAGCTCCAGAGCATGGAAGTGAAGGGCCGCGACCTCGTCGCCGGGGTGCCGAAGACCCTCGAGATCAAGTCGGACGAAGTGTGCGAGGCCCTCGCCGAGCCGGTGAACGCCGTGGTCGAGAGCGTCAAGGTGGCGCTCGAGTCGACGCCGCCGGAGCTCGCTGCCGACATCGTCGACAAGGGCATCGTGATGACCGGGGGCGGAGCCCTCCTCACCAACCTCGACCTCCTGCTGCGGGAAGCCACCGGGCTGCCCGTGATGCTCGCCGAAGACCCACTCACCGCGGTGGTGATCGGCACCGGGCGCTGTCTCGACGAGTTGCAGCTGCTCCGGGAAGTCGCGATCGAGTCCTGAGGCTCTAGGTTCCCCCCCAAGAGCGGCGTGGGGGACGAACGAGTTTGCGCGAACACGAATCCAGACTGCGTGTGATCGTCGTGTGCGGCGTCACCCTCGGGATCTCGTGGCTCGTGCTGAACGCCGAGCCCCGGCCCCAGCCCGAGGGGGAGACGCGCTGGATGCGCAGCGCGCTGCTCGAGATCGCCACGCCGTTCCAGAAGGCGCTCGAGTTTCCCCTCGAGATCGCGAGCGACATCTGGACCCACTACCTCGCGTTGGTCGACGTCCGCGCCGACAACGAGACCCTGCGCGAGCGCATCGCGATCCTGGAGGGTGAGAACCTCCAGTACCGCGAGGCGCTGATCGAGAGCGAGCACCTCGACCGGATCGGTCAGATGCGGAGCGAGCTCGCCACCCCGATGCGACCCGCCCTGGTCGTCGGTCAGGACATCTCGCCCTGGTTCCGCTCGTTGCTCCTCGACCGGGGCCAGCGCGACCGCGTGCGCTCGGGGATGCCGGTGATCGTCGAGCAGGGTCTGGTGGGTCTCGTGACGGCCTCGACCCCCAACGCCTCGCGGACGATGTTGCTGCTCGACGCCCAGAGCGCCGTCGACGCGATCATCCAGCGCAGCCGGGCGCGGGGCATCGTGCGGGGCGGACGCGAGGGATTGGAGTTCGAGTTCTACGTGCGAGGCGACGACGTCGCCGTCGGCGACGCCGTGATGACGTCGGGGTTCGGCGGCGTGTACCCCAAAGCCCTGCGAATCGGCGAGGTCTCGGCGGTCTACACCGACGAGGACCAGCTGGTGCACCGCGCGGAGGTCACCCCGTCGGTGGACTTCGGCCGTCTCGAGCAGGTCTTCGTGCTGCTGTGGCGCGGGCCGAGCATCGAGCTGCTCTACCAAGGAGAGGGCGACCTCGCGGAGGGACCGACGCCGTGAGCCGGTGGGGGCGCTCGATGGGATCGACGTCGTGCGGGTGACGGCCGTCTTTGTGGGTGTGACGCTTCTCGCGGCGATCGGCGCCGCCTGTCTCGCGCAGTGGGTGCCACCGCTGCTCCTCCCGCAGGTCGGGCTCCTCGCGGTCGCCGCGTGGGCGACGCGGCGCGGTGGGTCCCTGAGCGTGGCGGCGGTATGGCTCCTCGGCTGGGGGTTCGACGCGCTCTCGGCCGCCGCCCCCGGAACCCACTCCTTTCTCTTCGTCCTGGTGTGGATCACCACGCGGGTCGCGTCCCACCAGGTCCACCTGCGCGGCGCCGGGGCCTTCGCGACCTACGTCTTCGTCCTCGCGCTGGGCGCCACGCTGATCGCCTCGATCAGCCTCGGCGTCCCACGGCCCTCGCTGCACCTGATCCTGCCCGCGCTCCTCCAGGCGACGGTCAACGGCGCCGCCGCGGGCCCCGCCCGCTGGCTGCTCTGGAAGGGGCTCGAACCCTTCGAGGAAGGCGAACCGATTCGCAGCACGGGGCTCACCAGCGGGGCGGCGCTGTCGTGAAAGGGATGGCCTCGACGCCCGACGCCTTCTTCGAGGGTCGGGTGTGGCGGGTCGTCGCCCTGGTCGCGGCGGTCTTCGCCCTGTTTGGAGCGCGGCTCTTCCAGCTCCAGGTGATCCAGGGCGAGGCGTTGGCGTTGTCCTCCCAGCGCAACTCGATCCGATCGCTGCGTCTGCCCCCGCCGCGCGGGGAGATCGTCGATCGCGACGGCCGGATCCTCGCCACCACGCGGCCCGCGCGCCACCTCGAGGTGGTCGCCCACGAGGTCCGCGAGCCGGACCGCACCTTTCCCGTCCTCGAGCGGGTCTTCGGTCGCGAGCCCGGCACGATGCGCGAGGCCGTGGGGGCCCGTCGCGGGCGCGAGCGGTTCCAGCCCTACCGACTGGTCGAAGACCTGAGCTTCGAAGAGCTCGCCGCGGTCGAGTCGCTGGGCTTCGCAATCCCCGGGGTCTTCACCGGGGTCGCGCCGCGTCGCTTCTATCCCAACGGCTCGTTGGCCGCGCACGTCCTCGGCACCCTCGGCGAGATCCAGGCCGAGCAGCTCAAACAGCGCCGCTTCGCCGGCTACTACATGGGCGACGAGATCGGGCAGTCGGGAATCGAGGCGGTCTACGAAGACGTGCTCCAGGGCCGCGCCGGGGGCAAGAACATCGTCGTCGACGTCGCCGGGCGCGAGATCGGCGATCCCCTCGACAGCGTCGAGGCGGTGCCTGGCGATCGTCTCGAGCTCACCCTCGACCTGGATCTGCAGCGCGCCGCCGAAGAGGGCTTCGCGATCCACGAAGAGGGCGAGCTCAAGAGCGGTGCGGTCGTCGCCCTGGACCCCCGCACCGGCGACGTCCTCGCGCTGGTGTCGGCCCCCGCCTACAACCCGAACGACTTCGCCGATGGCATCGACCCCGAGATCTGGGCCGCCTTGAACGAAGACCCCCAGAAGCCCCTGCAGAACCGCGCGATCAGCGGGCAGTACCCGCCGGGGTCCACCTACAAGGCCTTCGTGGCGGCGGCGGCGTTGGCCGAAGGGGCGGCCGAGAAGCTCGCGGGTACCTACTGCCCGGGTCACTTCCGCCTCGGGCGGCGGGTCTATCGCTGCTGGCGACGGCAGGGGCACGGAGCGGTCGACCTGCGCGAGTCGATCATGAAATCGTGCGACGTCTTCTTCTACCGGGTCGGTCTCGAGCTCAAGATCGACGTCATCGCGCGCTACGCCCGATCCTTCGGCCTGGGTCGTCTCACCCAGATCGCGCTTCCCGGCGAATCCGGCGGCCTCGTGCCCACCTCCGAGTGGAAGGAGCGGCGCTTTCAGGAGCCGTGGGTCGAAGGCGAGACCCTGTCGGCGGCGATCGGGCAGGGCTTCAATCTCACGACGCCGCTCCAGCTCGCGGTGGGCTACGCGGCAATCGCCAATGGCGGGAAGGTGTTGCGACCGCGGCTCGTGCGCGGGCGCGTGACCCGGGACGGGAGCCTCCACGGGGGCGAGCCGGTCGAGGTGATCTCGCGGGTCGCGATCGACGACATCCACCTGCGCGAGGTGCGCGAGGGCCTCGAGGCGGTGGTGATGGACCAGGAGGGCACCGGCAAACGCGCGCGCGTGGAGGGGCTCGAGGTCGCCGGGAAGACCGGGACGGCGCAGGTGGTGGCGCTCAAACAGGTCGAGGGCCTGGAGGAGGACGAGATCCCCCGCCAGTTCCGCGACCACGCTCTCTTCGCGAGCTTCGCGCCGGCAAAGGACCCCGAGATCGTGGTCGTGGTCGTCCTCGAGCACGGCGGCGGGGGCGGGGCCAACGCGGCGCCGATCGCCCAGCGGGTGCTCGCGACCTGGTTCGAGAAGCACCCGCCGCCGACCCTCGTCGATGACGAGCAGATCGCCGACGCTCCTCCCCACGGCGCCCCGTCGGCGGCGACCGACGCCGGCACCGATCGCGAGGGTCCGGCCGCGGTCCGCGCGCCGCGGGTGGCCGCCCGCGCCGACGCGCAGGCTCGAGCCCCGTCTTCGGTCCCCGATCCGCGACCCGCGCTGGGAGAGTCCGATGCTCCGCGTTGACCGGGGGCTGGTCCAGAACTTCGACTGGCGCGTCTTCGGCCTGGTCGGCCTGCTCCTCGGGATGGGTCTGCTCAACCTGAGCTCGGCTACCGCCGCCGAGAGCGCCGGGATGTCTCCCGAGATGCGCCGACAGCTTCTCGCCGTCGGTGTCGGCGCCGCGGTCTTCGTGGTCGCGGTGGTGGTCGACTACCGACGACTCGAACGCTTCGCGCCGCTCCTCTACCTGGGGAGCCTGGTGTTGCTCGCGTCGACCCTGGTCTTCGGGCAGGAGGTCGGTGGCAACCGGAGCTGGCTGGTGTACGGACCGTTGCGGCTCCAGCCCGCCGAGTTCTCGAAGGTCGCGATGATCGTCGTGCTGGCGCGCTACTTCCACCGCCATCCGCCGAGCGAGATCGAGCGGCTTCGCGACCTCGCGATGCCGGGGCTGCTGATCGGCATTCCGGTCGGCGTGATCCTCCTGCAACGCGACATGGGGGTCGCCCTGCTGACGCTGCTGGTGGGCTGTACCTACCTGCCCTTTACACGGATCCCCTTGCGCTCACCGCAACGGCCAGCCAGGAGCGC
>JANQRO010000271.1 GCA_028284525.1 Myxococcota bacterium
CACGACCCCGCAAGAGCTGGTCGACGCCGTCGCGCCCTGGATCCGCGCCGGCGCGCGTTTCGTCGGCGCCTGCTGCGGCTCGGCCCCGGGTCACATCGCGGCGTTGCGCGCCGCCCTCTCGCCGACGCCGAAACGCGCTTCGCGGTGACGAAAATTGTGTCGCCCCCCGGGTCTCGATCCGGGGCGATGCCCGCGTGCCGCGGCGGCGCTGCCCCGTCGCTTCGGGCGCGGTGCACCGCGACTGCCGATCTGCCCGGCGGCTCGGCTGGCACATGCCTTGCTCTATCTCCCGGGCAACAACCAAGAGCCTCGCGGTCCACCGCGCCCGGGCTGGCAACCCCTCCCCCGCACTCGTGCGGGTGCCGGTCCGGGCGCTTCGCGTTAAGGCTCGCCACGGACTGCGCCGCGCTTCACGACGCGGGCGGCTCCTCGCCCTCGAGGCCTTCGGGCGCGAGGGCGCCGCCGCAGTCCCAGCAGTAGCTGGCCGCGGCCCGGTGGTCGCCGCGGCCGCAGCGCGGGCAGAGCAAGGCCGTCGCCGCGCGCAGTCGCTGCGTCACCTCGGCGCCGACGATCCCCGTTGGCACGGCGATGATCGAGTAGCCCAGCACCATGACCGCGGAGGCGACGGCCTGTCCGACGACGGTCTGGGGGGCCAGGTCGCCGTAGCCCACCGTCGTCATCGTGACGATGGCCCAGTAGAGGGCCCGGGGGATGCTGGTGAACCCCGACTCCTCCCCTTCGACCCAGTAGACGACGGTGCCGAGGATCAGCGCGAGACTCATCATCATCCCGAGAAAGACGACGATCTTCGCCCGACTCGCGAGCAGCGCGTCGACCAGCATGCGGCTCTCGGCGGAGAAGCGGACGAGCTTCAGCACGCGGAACACGCGCAAGAGCCGAAGCGCGCGGATCACCAGCAGCGATTGCGCCCCGGGGAGCAGCACGCTCAGGTAGGTGGGGAGGATCGCCAGCAGATCCACCACGCCGAAGAAGCTCCGCGCGTAGCGCCAGGGCGAACGCACACAGATCAGCCGCAAGACGTACTCGGCCGTGAAGGCGGCGGTGAAGCACCACTCGAGACCGCGCAGCCACGGGCCGTAGCTCGCGCGGATCGACGCCACGCTCTCGAGGGCGACCGCCACGACGCTCGCGACGATCAAGCACAGCAGGACGACGTCGAAGGCACGCCCCGAGCGGGTGTCGACGCCGAAGATGATGTCGAACCAGGCCCGCCGCCACGGCGCGCGCGGGTCGTTGCTGGGATCGGGATCCTGATCGTGCCAAGGGTCGCGCATGCGGGTCTCCAGGAGTCGTTAGAATCGCGTCTTCGATGAGCCCGCGCGAACGCAGACGCCCGCTCCTGCCGAAGCCCCGCGCACTTCGCGAGCGGCCGGGTGGCTTCGCGCTCCGCTCGGGCATGCCGATCGTGCTCGCCCCCGACGCGAACGCGGCCGACCTCGAGAGCGCCCGCGCGCTGGCGAGGCGGGTCGAAACGCGGTGCGGCGTCGCCCTCGAGGTGGAGAGCCACCGTCGTGACACCGGGCTCGGCCCGGCCGTCCACCTGGGACGTGACGTCGCGGATCTGGGACCCGAGGACTACGCACTCCGCGTCCGCCCGGACGCGGTCCGCGTGCGCGCGGGCGGCTCCGCGGGTCTGCGCTGGGCGACCGAGACCCTCCTCCAATGGATGCGAGCCGACGGGCGGCTCCCTGCGGTCGAGATCGACGATGGCCCGGATTTCCCGCGTCGGGGCGTGATGCTCGACATCTCCCGCGGCAAGGTGCCGACCCTGGAGGACCTGTGTGCCCTGGTCGAGCGCTGCGCGGCGTGGAAGCTCAACGTGCTGATGCTCTACATCGAGCACCCCTTCGCCTTCCGCCGCCACCCGGAGATCGGCGCCGGGTGCTCCCCGCTCCGCGCCGACGAGCTCCGGACCCTCGACGCCTACGCCGCCCTGCGCCACGTCGAGCTGGTGCCCAACCTCCAGACCCTCGGCCACATGGAACGGGTGCTGGTTCAGGCCCGCTACGCGCCGCTGGCCGAAGGCGACGCGCGCTGGACCCTCGCCCCGGCGCACCCCGGGAGCTATGCGCTGCTGGGCGAGCTCTTCGACGAGCTCCTGCCGAACTTCCGGTCGCCGCTCACCCACATCAACTGCGACGAGCCCTGGGACCTCGGGACCGGGCAATCGAAGGCCCTGGCCGACGCGCTCGGGGGGCCGGCGCCGCTCCTGGTCCGCCACGTCGAGACCCTGCGCGCGCTGCTCGCGGAGGCGCACGGGCGCGGCGAGGTGATGATGTGGGCGGACTTCGCCCACGGCCACCCCGAACAGATCGACGCCTTCGACCCGTCGATGATCTTCTGCGATTGGTGGTACGAGGGCGACTTCGACGCCGACCGGGTGGCGCGCTTCGCCGCGGCCGGGCGGCGCTTCTGGGTGTGCGGCGGGACTTGCGCGTGGAACGCCCTCTTTCCCCGAGTCGGCCCGGCACTCGACACGATCTCGCGCTGGGCCGACGCTGGACGGCGTCACGGCGCCGAAGGGCTGCTGGTGACGGAGTGGGGGGACTTCGGTCACTACAACCTCCTCGGGAACACCTGGCTGGCCCTGGCCTGGGCAGCCCAGGAGGCGTGGTCGGGGCCGGTCGACGAGGCGTCCTTCGACCGCGCCTTCGGCGCGCAGGTCTTCGACGACGCGACGCGGCGGGCGGCGCGGGTCTACCGCGAGCTCGGCGCGTGTCACGACGTGGGATACGCCCTGTCGAACGCGTCGCCCGTGGCCTTTCTCTTCTTCGACGATCTCGCCGACGCGGTGTTCGCGCGCGGGGCGAAGCGCGGCGCGGTGGAGCGCACCCGGCGTCGCGCGCAACGCGTCGCCGACGCCCTCGCCCGGGACGCCGAGCACTACACTGCGGACCGCACCACCTACGACGAGCTCGTCTGGGCGGCCGACGCCACGCTCTTCGCGTTGGACAAGACCTTGGCCGCCCTGCCCTACCTCGCTTGGCGGGAAGGCGCGACCCGGAGCGCTCGCGAACGGCGGGCGCTGGCGCGGCGGCTCCGCGCGTTGGCGGACACCCAGCGGGCCCCCGCGACGCGACACCGAGCGCTCTGGCGCCGGCGCGCCGCGGTCTCCAACTACGACGTGAACGCCTCGCGGATGCGCCGCTCGATCACGAGCCTGCGCCGCGCCGCGGGCGAGCTCGAGCGCGACCGCGCGGTGCCGCTGCCCGAGCATCCGGGCTACGCGCCGCGCACCGTGCTGCGCCTCCTCCGGGAGGCGACGGGATGGCCACCCGGCCCGCGGAGCTAGGCGGGGGCGCCGCCCCAGACCCGGCGCGCGATCCCGGCCAAGTAGAACGAGCCGGTCGCGCACACGAGCTCGCCGGCGCGCTGCCCTGCCCGGGCGGCGCCCAGCGCCAGATGCGGGTTCGGGACCACCCGCAGGGCGAGCTCGGGCCGCACCCGCCGGATCACAGCGGCCAGCTCGGTGGGCGCGAGGGAACGCGCCTTGAGGGCGCGGGTCAGGGTGAGCCGGCTCGCCCTGGGCAGCAGGGCCTCGAGGATGGCGTCGAGGTCCTTTCCCGCCGAGACGGAGAGGACGTAGTGGACGCCGGCGCGCGGGGCGAGCTCCTCGATCACCGCCGCCAGCGCCCGGGCCGAGGCCGCGGTGTGCGCGGCGTCGACCAGCAGCGCCGGGTCTCGCGAGACGAGCTCGGCGCGACCCGGCAACGCGAACCGGGCGAACGCCTCGCGGCTCGCCTCGCCGAGAGACAGGGGATCGACACCCAGGGCCCGTCCCACTGCCACCAGGGCCAGCGCGGCGTTGCGCGCGTTGTGCGCGCCGAGGACGGGGAGCGCGAAGGCGAGTGCTCCTCCCTCGTCTCGCAGCGTCCCGCGCACCCCCGAGACATCCGACGTCACCTCGTCGAGCTGGTAGTCGACGCCGAGCTCGGTCACCGGTGCGGCGGCAGCGGCGGCAACCCCGAGGATCACCGCCCGCGCGTCCGGCGGGACGGGCCCGAGCACCAGGGGCACGCCGGGCTTCACGATGCCCGCCTTCTCCGCGGCGATCTTCGCCGTGGTGTCTCCCAGTACGTCGGTGTGCTCGAGCTCGATGCTCGTGATACAGCACAGCGTGGGCGAGACCGCGTTGGTCGAGTCGAGACGGCCTCCGAGACCGACCTCGAGCACGATCCAATCGACCCCTGCCTCGGCGAAGAGCCAGAGTCCCGCCGCGCAGAGCGCGTCGAAGAAGGTCGGGGCGTCGTGGGGCCGCTCGGCGCGGAGCGCGTCGACGTGGGGGCGGAGCACGGCGACCGCCTCGGCCAGACGCTCGCCGGGGACGGGCGTGCCGTCGACCCGAAAACGCTCGACGAAGCTCTCGAGGTGGGGCGATGAAAAGGTGCCCACCCGCTGGCCGGCGGCACCCAGCAGCGCCTCGGCGGCGAGCGCGGTCGACCCCTTGCCCTTGGAGCCAGCGATGTGGAGGATCCGCGTGCCCTGCTCGGGATGGCCCAACCGGTCGAGCAGCGCGCGGATCGGACCCAGCCCCATGCGGCTGTAGGGCCAATCGGCACTGCGCTCGAGGTTGATCAGCCCCTCGAGGTAACGCTCGGCGTCGGCGAGGGTCTCGATGTCCACCGCGGGGTCGGCGCTCCGCCCGGCCCTGCTACTGGGCCATGTAGCGCTTCCACTGGCGGTAGTTCTGAACGGCCTCGCTCGTCCCCTGACTCGCCGGGAAGTAGAACTTCAGCGCGTATCCGCACTTCTTGCAGATCTTGTAGGCGAACTTGAACCCGTCGATCTCTTTGGTGGTGCCCACCACCTCGCGGTTCTCATCCGTGCAGCAGCCGGACGGCTCCGAGGGCGAGACGATCTTCTTGGGATAGTCGTTGCGCGGCTTCTCGTCGTCCGTGTAGCGGATGATGTTCTTGACGATGCGATGGCTCTTCGCATCGGAGTTCTGCTTGCGGATATTGCTGCCGATTCGTCTCAACTGGCCTTCCTCGTGTCCATCGACTTGTGGGCGGCTCCCTCTCCCCGGTGGAGCTGGTGGAGCAGGGGAGAGAGATCCTCATAGGAAACTGTGCACGGCGCGCCGTCGGCGTGACGCAGGATTCCGGGTCGGGCACCCAGCTCGAGCAGGGTGGAGCTGCGCGTGCCGTAGTTCTCGGCATGAACACAGGGGCTCGCGACGGGATCTGCTTCTCCGTCGTGGGTCGCGCAGATCTCGGCGAGCCGTGTCAGCAGATCGTCGGGTCCGGCCCGATGCACCGAACGCGCGCGCTCGAGGATGCGTCGCACCTTCTCGACGTCCTCGGTATTGGGGTCGGCGTTGCCGATCACGTGCACGCCGGGCTCCAGGTCCCAGCGTTCACCGCGTTCCTCGTAGACGAGAGCGAAGGCGCGCAGCCCGTCGGCGACGAAGAGGTTGAAGGGGTTGTAGGCGCGTGTCGGAAGCTCGGCGAGGGCGTCGGCCACCTTGTCCGCGGAGGCGTGGGCCAAGGTGTCGAGGACCAGCAGCCCCCGGGATCGGCGCGCCGGGTCGGAGGTGGGGGTCGGGCGGTTGGTGAGCGCGACGAAGACCCCGTCTTCGTTGAGGCCCCACCACGTGCCGCCGGCTTCCCGGTCGAGGGGGCACAGGATTCGCTTGCCCCGCCACGTCCGCAGCGCCGGCCCCTCGGCGGGACGGTGCAGGAACTCGTCGCGGTTGGCGGCGATCGTCAGGTACGGATCCGACGGGGTCGGCCCGCACCGATGGAGCGCAATCAGGGTGCACATCGGCCTACCTCCTGCCCGCCCGCGGAACCCCAACGACAGCCCGCACACCGCGCACACGGACGGCACTGCGGGATCGCGACTCCAAAGGACTCCCGAGGATTGGCTGGGGGTCGGGTGGAGGGAACGTTCAGGAAACTCTAGCACGCAGGGCCCCGCGGGGCCATGTCGCGGGACGACGAATCGCCGTGGTCAGGAGACGATCCGCAGGCTCGGCGCCTCGTCCGCAGAGGCGTCGGGATCGGGCGTGGCGTTCCAGCCCCATCTCTCCCGGGCCTGCCGCGCCTTGCGCCGGGCGCTGTCCCGACTCATCGCGATGCCGTGCTTGGCAAAGAGCGGCTCGAGGACCTCGAAGTTCTGCTCGAGGGTCGTGCGGACCGACGCAAAGCCCTGTTGGATCGCGTCGTTGCGCTTCCAGAAGGCCACCGGGTTGGCGTTGAAGAAGTCGACGTCCCGCTCCCGGGGCTCGAGGACGACGATGTCGCCCCGAAACTCGGGATCGAGCAAGTAGCGTTGGAGCCCGAGGCGAAGCCGCGAGTGGAGCATCGTTCGAAAGGCCTGATTCAACACGGTCTTCAGGCCCCAGTCCGAGAGGTAGCCCTCTTCGGCGCTGTTCTGGATCGGCGCGAAGGGGTTGTAACAGACGATCAGGTCGGCCCCTTTCTCGATCGCGATGTCGATGTTGGCGGTGCGGTAGACGCCGCCGTCGACGTAGTCGGTGCCGCCGATCCGGGCGGGGCGATAGAGCAGCGGCAGCGCCGTCGAGGCCTGGACCGCCTGGGAGATCGTGACCTGGTGGTTCTCGTCGTGACCAAAGACCTCGCGCTCGGCGCTGTCGAGGTCGCACGCGGTGATGTAGAGATCGCGTCGGCGGGCGGCCCGCAGGGCGACGAAGTCGTTGGGGGTCCCCAGGGACTCGAAACTGCGTCGGAGCCAGCGCTCGAGCCCGGCGTTGTCGAAGAGCCCGGAGGGGAGATGATCGGCGGGGGCGGGGAGCTCGCGGTCGGGGGCGACGTGCTCGCGCAGCGCCAGCGCGAGACCTTCGAAGTGGGTGTACGAGGGCGCCTGGGCGAAACGTCGGAACTCGTCGGCCACGGCAACCGGCAGCTCGGGGAGCGAGCGCAGCAGATCGTGCGCCGTTGCCGGGAGGAAGCTCAACGCGCGGTACGCGAACTGAGCCGGCCGCGTCAGGAACTCGCGCCAGTTGGGGTGGTAGAAATCGATCGGGCGCAGTTGCGCCAGATGGCGGCTGCGTCCCTCGAGCACCCGGATCATCTCGTTGGGCGAGACACCCGCCGCGAGGGCCGCCGCCAGGAAGGCCCCCGCCGAGAGACCGACATAGGTGTCGAACTCGGTCACCCGGCGGTCGACCAGAAAATCGTCGAGGGCCTTGAGCCCGCCCACCTTGAACGCGCCCCCGGTGACGGCGCCACCAGCCAGCACCAACGCGACCTTGGGTTCGGCCTTGCGGCGGGCGCCGCTCTTTCGAACGAGGGTGAGGCCCACGCTTTCGACCTTCGTGACGTGGTGATGACGGGGAGGACGGCGGCCCGCCCCCAGAACCCCTTCGGAGCCTCCTGCGGGCGAGTGTATCGGGGGCCGCGCCGACGCCGGCTCCCGAGCCGGGGGACGCCGAGTTGGAAACCCCCCGCGATCCGTGGCGACCCGGGCTCGAGTTGCCGCGAAAACGCGCATCGGCTCGTAACCGAAGCGCGTGAAGCGGGTACTTCCCTAGGGTAGGCTCCTTTTTGACCCGCGAGGAGGGGGAATCATGCGCGCGTTCCCGATCGGCAAGCGCCTCCTGGCGCTGGTGTGCGCGCTGATCCTCGCGGGCTGTGCGTCCTCGAGCCCGCCTTCCCAGAGCCCGGGTCCGCCGGTCTCCGCGGGCCCGAGCGATCCCGCAGCCGCGAGCGACCCGAGCGCCGCGCCCGACGCCGGCGGCAACGGGGCCGGTGGCAACGCCGGAGCGCCCCCGCCGTCTTCGCCGCCCAAGCCCAAGATGAACCGCGCCCAGAGCGCCGTCGAAGGGGCGGTGCTCGGCGCGATGATCGGCGCGACCGCCGGCCCGATCGGCATCGCCGTCGGCGCCGCCACGATGGGGGTCTATGGCGCCGTCACCGGGACCTCGCCGATGGGGGCGCCGAGCAGCGGCGGCGGCCGGCCGACCGGCCAGGAAGCCGAGCGCGAAGCGGCGATCGAAGAAGAGCTCGACCGCCACGCCACCCTCGAGGACTCGATCGAGGAGGAGCTGCGCCGTCAGGAGGAACTGCTCAAGCAGATCGACAACCAGCAGACCGACGCGATCCGCAGCGCCAGCCACGACGAGTCCCAGGGCGAGTTCGATCCGCGCGCGGCGCCACCCGCGCCGAAGGCCCGCGACCTCCCGGCCTCGATCTTCACCGAGGGCACCGAGGAGA
>JANQRO010000275.1 GCA_028284525.1 Myxococcota bacterium
GCGCTCCGGGCGATCTCGCTCGCCTGTTACCAGCACGCCCAGGCCAACCCCCGCGCGGTGATGCACGGCCGACCCCTCGACGCCGCAGCCTACGACGCGTCGCGCTGGATCGTCGAGCCCTTCCACCTCTTCGACTGCTGTCTCGAGAACGACGGCGCGGCGGCGATGGTGCTGGTCTCCGCCGAGCGCGCCGCCGAGTTCGACCACCCGCCCTGCTACCTGCTCGGCGCGGTGGCCGGGGGCCACTACCGCGCGGGCGCCCCGGTCCACAACACCCCCGACTACGCGAGTTCCCACTTCAAGACCCTGGCGCCGCGTCTCTACGACATGACCGGGGTCGCGCCCGGCGACGTCGACGTACTCCAGAGCTACGAGAACTTCACCGGCGGCGTGATGATGAGCATCGTCGAGCACGGTTTTTGTGCCCCCGACGAGGTGAACGAGTACCTCACCGTCGAGAACCTGGTCGCCCCGAGCGGCGCGCTCCCGTTGAATACCAGCGGCGGCAACCTGGCCGAGTGCTACATGCACGGCCTCGGCCTCAATATCGAGGCGGTACGCCAGGTGCGCGGGGTGTCGACCAGCCAGGTGCCCGATGCCGAGGTGTCGATGGTGGCCTCGGGGCCGATGGTGACGCCGGCGGGCGCCTGTGTGTTTGGTACGGCGAGCACCCTGTGAGCGGGTCGTACCTGAATCCCGGGCTGCCCGCCCCGGCCCCCTCCCGCGACGGCCTCGACGCCCCCTTCTGGGAGGCGCTGGCCGAGGAGCGTCTCGTCGCCCAGCGCTGCCAGGGCTGCGAGCGCTGGCAGTGGGGACCCGAGTGGATCTGTCACCGCTGTCTGGGGGACGATCTGCGCTTCGCCCCCCTCGAGAGCGAGGCGCGGATCTACAGCTACGAGCGTGTCTGGCACCCAGTGCACCCGGCGCTCAAGGAGCAGGGTCCCTACCTCGTGGTGCTGGTCGAGTTTCCCGAAGCGGACGCGATCCGCATGGTGGGCAACCTGCTCGGCGACCCGGCCCAGCCCGTCGAGATCGGAGCCGCGGTGGAGCCGGTCTTCGAACACCACCGCGACGCCGACCCGCCCTACACCCTGCTGCAATGGCGGGTGCGCTGAGCGCCGCGCTCCCCTGGAGGCGACGCGACCTCCTCGCTCGCGCGAAGCGGACGCCCGGGCCGGTGCGAGGGATCGATCTCAGCCCCCCGCCTGCGCGGCGGCGTTCTCCAGCGCCGGGCGGTAGAGCTGCCGCGCGTTCCCGATCACCGGGGTGCCGTGGGCGGGCAACACGTGATCGAAGGGCAGTTCGAGGAGGCCCAGCAGTCCGGCCCGGCTGGGGGTCGTCGCCTTTCGCCACGCCGGCCCCACATTGTGCGGCTTGATAAAGCCCATGAGACGCATCGCGACCCGCGCCAACAGGCTGAAGTAGCGGTCGGGCGTCGCCCAGTTCTGCAACGCGTCTCCACTGATCAGCACGCCGCCGTGGTGCCGGAGGAGAAGGAGGACCGCTTCGGGGGGTTCCGCGCCACCGATCAGGTGGAGCCGCGCTCCGGGGATCGGGAGCTCGCTCCCGGGGTCGAGGGCGACGTCGGCTTCGAAATAGGGGTCCCCGTCGAGCTCGAACCCCCGGCGGTAGACCTGTCCGCGCGGTGCGTAGACCGTCGCGTCGTAGCGCCGCTTGTAGAAGGCGTCGTCGCGACCGTGGAACCCGGCGAGCCGGACGACGTTCTCGACCGCGCCGAGGGCCTCGAGTCGGTGGAGACCGTCCTCGTCGAGGCGCATGCTGTTGACGAGCGTGAGCGAGCCCCCGTTCCGCACGACGACCATGTTGCGGCTGAAACGCATCATCGGCGGGCTCGGAAGCGTCGCGGTGCCCGTCACCAGGTAGAGGTCCGAGAAGACCTCGACGATCTCTCCGTGGGGAAGCGCTGCAGCGATCTGCAGGCCGGTCATCGGGACTCCTCGACCTCCCATGGTACGCGGTGGTCTGCCACGGCCGCCACGCGACCGGGCCGGGGGGCTGGCCGAGCCTCCGACGGGGGTACCCCCTGTCCCCGCCCCGAGCGATCGATCGAGTCGAGGCCGTCGCGTCGGCCGGCGAACCTCGGCCCGCGGCACGGCAACGGCGCTCCGGCTGCGCTACCCGTGGGCCGAACCCCATCCGAACAGGAGGCGAACATGGACGCCGACGCCAAGAAGACCGCCCTGCGCGCGATTCCCTACGGGCTCTACGTCCTCGCGGCCGAGACCGCCAATGGCGTGACCGCGGCGACGGTGAACTGGGTCACCCAATCCTCCTTCGAGCCACCCCTGGTCGCGGTCGGCGTGAAGAAGGGCTCGGCGGGCCACGCGATCATCCAGGAGGCAGGGGTCTTCGCGCTGAGCGTCCTCGGCAAGGACCAGCAGGCGCAGGCCTTCGCCTTCTTCAAGCCCGTCGAACGCGAGGGAGACAAGATCGGCGGTGAGGTCTTCCGCAAAGGCAGCAGCGGAGCGCCAATCCTCTCGAGCGCGGTGGCCGCCCTCGAATGCGAGCTCGTCACCGTCGTCGAGGAGGGCGACCACTCGCTCTTCGTGGGCCGCGTCACCGATGCGGCGGTCCAGACCGAGATCTCGGGGCGCCCCGACGACGCGACGCTGACCCTCAAGGACCTGGGCGAGAAGACCTTCTACGGCGGCTAGGGGCGTCGTTCCGACGGGAGGACGCGGATTCCGGGTACGGAGTGGCCGACGAGGTCGACACCGTACGGCGACCCTCCGAGCGACTGGGTCGCTCATTCGAGACGCCAACGGATCGGCAGTTCGATGACCACATCGCCGACCGGCGGAGGCGGAAACGGTACGGCCCGCTCGACCGCCGCCATCGCGCTGCGACTGAGCAGGACGTGGTCGCTCGC
>JANQRO010000279.1 GCA_028284525.1 Myxococcota bacterium
CTCGAAGCCGTCGGTGGAGGCTAGAGCCATGACGGACACCTACACCCTGGGATCCCACACCTTCTCCTCGCGACTGATCGTGGGGAGCGGAAAGTACGCGAGCCTCGAAGAGACCCGGCGTTGCACCGAGGCGAGCGGCGCCGACATGATCACGGTGGCCCTGCGACGGGTCGATCTGAACGCGCCCAAGGGCGAGCGTCTGCTCGACGTGATCCCGGAGGGCGTGACGATCCTCCCCAACACGGCGGGCTGCTACAACGTCGAAGACGCGATCACGACCGCCCAGCTCGGACGCGAGCTCCTGGGCCACGCCCTGGTGAAGCTCGAAGTGATCGGCGACGAGCGCACCCTCTTCCCCGACGTTCCCGGGACCCTCGAGGCGGCGCGCATCCTCCTCGACGATGGATTCGAGGTCCTGCCCTACGTGAGCGACGACCCGGTCGCCTGCCAACGCCTCGCCGAGATGGGCTGCCCCGCGGTGATGCCCCTGGCGGCGCCGATCGGCTCGGGACTCGGCATCCGCAACCCCGCCAACCTGCGAATCATCCTCGAGACGGTCGAGGTTCCGGTGGTCGTGGACGCGGGGGTGGGCACCGCGAGCGACGCGGCCGTCGCGATGGAGCTGGGCGCCACCGCCGTCCTGATGAACACCGCGATCGCCGGGGCGAAGGACCCGGAGGCGATGGCCCGCGCGATGGCGCTGGCGGTCGAGGCCGGCCGACTCGCCTACGAGGCGGGGCGCATCCCGCGGCGGCTCTACGCCAACGCGTCCAGCCCCCTCGACGGCCTCGCCCGCTTCTGAGATGGGCGGCGCCGGCGCCCGGCCGGTGCTGTCCCTGGTGAGCGACTGCGGCGCCGACCCGAAAGCCCGTCTCGCCCAGATCGGGGCGGCGGTGGCGGGTGGGGTCGACTGGGTGCAGCTGCGGGACCGCGCCGCCGACCCCGCGGACCTGCTCGTCTTTGCCGACGCACTGCGGGCGCGTTGCGGGCCGGGGACACGCCTCGTCGTGAACCGCCGTCTCGACGTCGCGCTGGCGGCCGGTGCCGACGGCATCCACCTGGGGTACGACGCGCTCGCGCCGGACGCCGCGCGCGCCTGCTGGGCCGACGCGTGGCCCGACGCCCCCCCACCGCTGCTCGGGATCTCGACCCACAGCGTCGAGGAGGCGACGGCGGCGCTCCGCGCGGGCGCGGAGTACGTTCATCTGGCGCCGATCTTTCCGCCGCTCTCGAAGCCCGCCGAGCGCCCACCCCTGGGCGTCGGGGCCCTGTCGGAGGTCACCCGAGACGACGGGCCCGGGACGGTGATCGCACCGGTCACCGCGACGCCGAAAGCACCTGCCGCGATCACCGCGTCCACCTGCTCCACCTCGGTGCCTCCCTGCGCGATCACCGTCCCGTCTCCGGCGGCTCCCGCTCCCTCCGAGACGGCCTCGACGCCCAGGGGTGGGCGCTCGGCGGGCTTCGAGAGCGGCGGGAAGATCGGCGCGAGATGAACGTACTCCGCGCCCGCGCGGAGCGC
>JANQRO010000282.1 GCA_028284525.1 Myxococcota bacterium
CACGACCACTTCGAGACCGCGGAGACGCCGGGCCACGATCACTCGGGGGCGGGGCACAGCGGGGGCGAGGCGCTGCGGCTGGTCGAACGCCACGGGATGGGCGTGGCCCGCGAGGCCCTCGAGACGCTGGGCTACCGCGTCGAGACCCGGGTGCTCGCCACCGGCCCCGACGCGCTGCGCGGCTGCGCGGCGCTCGTCGTCGCCTCGCCCGCCGCGGCCTTTGCGGAGGACGAGGTGGCGACCCTGCGCCGCTTTCTCGACGGGACGGGGCACGCGCTGCTGCTCCTCGAGCCCGGCGTCGAGAGCGGTCTCGAGACGCTGCTCGCCGAGTACGGCGTCGCGCCGCGGGCGGGGTGGGTGCGCGACCCCGAGCGCCACTACTGGACCGATCCCGGCACCCCGGCCGTGAGCCGCTATCCGCGACACCGCATCACGCGCGACCTGGGTCTGAGCTTCTTTCCGGGCGTCGGCTCGTTCGCGCCCGCCCCGGACGGTGTCCCCGACGACGTGGTCGCGACCCCGCTGCTCGAGACCAGCGACACGGCCCACCTCGCCGAAGCGCCGGACCCGGAGGGCGTGCACACCCTGGGGGTCTACGCGGTGCGCACCCGCGACCGCGGCGGGCCCCGGGAGCGCGTCACCCGTCTCGCCGTGGTGGGAGACGGAGACTTCGCGACGAACTCGTTCTTCTCGGTGCTCGGCAACCGCGACCTCTTTCTCAACCTCGTCCACGTGTTGGCGGACAGCGAGGCCCTCGTCGGGATCGCGCCGCGCGGCTACGGCGAGCCGCGCTTCGATCTCACCGGAGCGCAGCTCCGCACCACCTTTGCCGTGAGTGCGCTGCTGCTCCCGGGCGCGGCGCTGCTCGGCGCGCTCCTCGCGTGGCGCCGGCGGGCCTCGTAGTGGCGAGCCGTGTCTGGGCCGGCGTGTTGGCGGTGTCGCTCGTCGCGATCGTCCTCGGGTTGCGCCCCGCGCCGGAACCGCCGCCCGTCGCGCCGACCCTCCAGCCGATCTTCCCGGGCGTGGAACCCGGTGCGGTGGCGAGCTTCGTCGTGCGCCGCGGATCGAGTGCGGTGCGCCGGGAGCGCGGCGCCGGGTGGGACGCCCCGACGCGGGAGCGTCTCCAGCTCCTCCTCGGAGCGCGACTCGAGCGCGGCCGCGCGCTCCGCCGGGCCGAGCCGGCGCGTTACGGCCTGGCGGCGGCGGTGCTCCAGGCGCGCGTCGTCGTCGACGAGGGGAACGCGGGCACCGTCGAGCTCGAGGTCGGCGACGCCGCTCCCGACGGCCTCAGCCACTACGTGGCGGTGCGGCCCGGCCCGCGGGTGGCGAAGCTCCCCAGCTATCAGGTCGAGAACCTGGTCGCCCTGGCGGAGGATCCCGTCCCCCCTCCCTCGCCCTAGAAGTCGAGGGGCAGGCCGATCACCTCGCGGTAGAGAAAGTCGCGGTGCGCCAACAGCTCGGGCGAGGCCGCCTCGCGCACTTCCGGCGGCGACGACTCGTAGAGCGCTCGAAGACCCGGCGGCATCGCATGCACCGACAGGTCGTCCGGGAGCGGCTCGACCAGCGCGCAAAAGGCCGCCCAGTAGAGGTCGACCGCACTCAACGCGTTCCCGACCAGGAACTCGCGACCCGCGGCCCGCTGGCTCGCGAGCTGACGCGAGAGCACGCCGAGGACTTCCGCGGCGCGGCGCGCGGAGGCGCGACCGGCCGCGTCGCTGTAGCCGTACCAGCGCCCGAAGCGCGCCGAGAGCTCGTAGCCCGGGTCGTCCGGCCCGGCTTCGATGCTCGGGTGGAGCAGGTTCAACCGCCGCGCCCACCCGAGCCCGTTCTCGCCACAGATCTCGTGGGAGAGACCCATCATGGTCGCGCGTTCGTCCGGATCGTGCGGGATCAGCGAGGGCCCGTTTCCGAGCCGTTCGGTGAGGAAGAGGATCTCGGCCCACCCCACCCGAGCGGGCTCATCGTTGTACACGACGATCGGCGCGTTGCGGTGCCCGGTCCACGCGGCGAGCGCGTCGTTGGCTTCGCCCATCACCTGAAGCACGGGCGCGTACTCGATCTTGCGCACCTTGAGCAGCGCTTTCGTCGCCTCGCCCCAGGGGCCGGGGACCCCCGCCGTGAGGGCCACCCGGACCCCGGCTCGTTCTCTCGCTTCCTCGACGGACAGATAGTCGGGCACGGTGCACCTCCGCGTGTCTCGGGCTCCCGCCATGCACGCTAGCGTTGACGGCTCGACTTCGGAGGAGCCCACAGGATCATGCGCTGGACACGCCGCGGGCGCAGCCGCAACCTCGAAGACCGACGCCACGAGCGCCCGCGGGGCGGGGGGCTGCGCTTCCCCTTCCCGATGGGCCGCCCCGGCGGCGGCCGGGTGTCCGCAGGGCGTCGACCGCGGATGAGCCTCGGGACGATCCTGGTGCTGCTCGTCCTCTTCTTCGTGTTTCGCGGAAGCCTCTTTGGCGGGGGTGCCGGCGGTGGAGCGCCCCAGCTGCCGCTGCCCCAGGGCACCGGGATCGAGCTCCCGATTCCCCGACCCGCACCGGGGCCGGTGAGCGCTGGGAGTCCCGCCGAGGAGGAGATGGTCGACTTCGTCTCCTTCGTCCTCGACGACCTCCAGGAGACCTGGCACCGCCTCCTCCCGGGCTACCGCGACGCCAAGCTCGTGCTCTTCCGCGACAGCGTGCGCTCGGGCTGCGGCTTCGCCGCCGCGCAGATGGGGCCCTTCTACTGTCCCGCCGACGAAAAGGTGTACATCGACCTGGGCTTCTACGGGGACCTGCGCAGCCGCTTTGGCGCCCCGGGCGACTTCGCGCAGGCCTACGTGCTGGCCCACGAAATCGGCCACCACGTCCAGAAGGTGACCGGGATCGAGCCGCAGGTGCGGCGCGCCCAGCAGGCGAACCCGGCGCGCAAGAACGAGCTCTCGGTGCGCATGGAGCTCATGGCCGACTGCCTCGCCGGGGTGTGGGGCGCGAGTGCCGGGGAGCGCGACCTCCTCGAGCCCGGCGACATCGAAGAGGGCTTGGGGGCGGCGGCCGCCATCGGAGACGATCGCCTCCAGGAGATGCAGGGCGGGCGTGTCCAACCCGAGGCCTTCACCCACGGCTCTTCGGCGCAGCGGGTCGAGTGGCTGCAACGCGGTCTCCGCAGCGGCGACCCCGCGGCCTGCGACGCGTTCTAGCGATCGAGGGGTCGGCGGAGCGCGGATCTAGAGCCGCCGCGCCCCCCGCGGAGCGCGGACCTAGAGCCGCCGCGCCCCTCGCGGAGCGCGGATCTAGAGCCGCCCGCTCCCCTTGATGTCGAGG
>JANQRO010000296.1 GCA_028284525.1 Myxococcota bacterium
CGCCTCCACGACGTGCTCGCGGGTCTCGGCCTCGCCGACCCCTTCGAGTTCGTGTTGCTCCCCGGCGAAGCGGGCGCCGCGAAGCCCGACCCCGCGATCTTCGACCTCGCCCTCCGAAAGCTCGGCCTCCCGGCCGCGGCGGTCGCGCTGGTCGGTGACGACGAGCGGGACGACCTCGAGGGCGCGCGGCGCGCGGGGCTCGTCGCGGTCGACGTGCGACGGCTTGCTACGCTCGCCGACCTCGAAGCGCACCTCGTCTCCCTCGAAGACGGGGCGTAGCGCCGAGCGCCCCGGCGGCGCCGCGGCGCGGGGGGACCGATGAGCGGGGACACCGAACGCGACGGGCTGTCGTTCTTTCGCGATCGCTACGACGTCGACGACGCGCTGCTGAGCCGTACCCTCGGCACGGCCCTCGAGCGCCGCGTCGACCGCGCCGAGCTCTTCTTCGAATACGCGGCCCTCGACCAAGTGGCGCTGGAAGACGGGATCGTGAAGAGCGGCGACCGTCACATCGAGCAGGGGGTGGGGGTGCGCGTCCAGGCGGGGGAGCGCCAGGGCTACGCCCACTCCGACGACATCACCGTCGAGAGCCTCGAGCTCGCCGCCACCACGGCCCGCGCCATCTCCGACCGGCCCGGTGGAGAGCACAGCGTCGCCGTCCAGCCGCCGAGCGGCGGCCGCGACCTCTACCCGGTGGCGACGGCGCCCACACAGGTCGCGACCGCAGAGAAGGTCGCCCTGGTCGAGGCCATCGACCGCTACGCCCGGGGCCGCGACCCGCGCGTGAAGCAGGTGATGGCGAGTGTCGTCTGCCAGGACCGGCATGTCTGGGTGGTGAACAGCGACGGAGTGCAGGCCCTCGACCGCCGGCCGCTGGTACGTCTCAACGTCCAGGTGATTGCCGCCGACGGCGCGCGCCGCGAGGTGGGGTACCAGGGTTGCGGCGGACGACACGACTTCGCCCAGCTCGTCGATCCCGGCACCTGGCGCCCCCTGGCGGACGAGGCGGTGCGCATCGCCCTCCTCAACCTCGACGCGAAGCCCTGCCCGGCGGGAACGATGGACGTGGTGCTCGGGCCCGGCTGGCCGGGCATCCTCCTCCACGAGGCGATCGGCCACGGCCTCGAGGGAGACTTCAACCGCAAGGGCACCTCGGCGTTCTCGGGGCGGATCGGCGAACGCGTCGCCGCGCCCGGCGTGACCGTGGTGGACGACGGCACCCTCGAGGGCCGTCGCGGGTCGCTCAACGTCGACGACGAAGGCACGCCGACCCAATGCACCACCCTGATCGAGGACGGCATCCTGGTGGGCTACCTCCAGGACCAGCTCAACGCGCGTCTCATGGGCATGGAGCCCACAGGGAACGGGCGGCGCGAGAGCTACGCACACCTCCCGATGCCGCGGATGACCAACACCTTCATGCGGCCCGGAGACGAGGATCCCGAGGACATCCTCCGCTCGGTCGACCAGGGGCTCTACGCCGTCTCCTTCGGCGGCGGACAGGTCGACATCACCAGCGGGAAGTTCGTGTTCAGTGCGAACGAGGCCTACCGGATCGAGGGTGGGCAACTCGGGGCGCCTGTGAAGGGGGCCACGCTGATCGGCAACGGCCCCGACGTGCTCACCCGCGTCTCGCGGATCGGTCACGACCTGGCCCTGGACCGCGGGGTCGGCACCTGTGGGAAGGACGGCCAGGGCGTGCCGGTGGGCGTGGGTCTCCCGACGATCCGCGTCGACGGACTCACGGTCGGGGGCACCGAGACGTGAGCGCCCTCGACGGGCGCGCCGCGGTCGAGCGCTGTCTCGAACGCCTGCGAGCCGGCGGCGCGCACGCCGGAGACGTCTGTTTCGCCGAGAGCGACACCCTCGAGGCCCGGGTGCGCGACACCGAGATCGACTTCGTCAAGCAGGCGCGGGAGCGCACCCTGGGAATCCGCGCCTTCGTCGCGGGGTCCGGCGGACTGCAGTCGGCGCTCACCTCGACCAGCGACCTCGGCGCCGAGACCCTCGACGCGATGGTGGCCGAGACCCTGGCCCTCGCCCGCGCCACCGCCCCGGACCCGGCCGCGGGGCTGCCGGGCGGTGGCTACGCCGAGGAGATCCCGGAGCTCGGGCTCTTCGATCCGGCCGACCGCGAGGTCGACGCGGAGACACGCATCCGCGACGCCCACCGGGCGGAGGAGGCGGCCCGCGCCTTCGATCCGCGCATCGACAACTCCGAGGGATCCCAGGTGGACAGCGCCAGCGCGCGCTGGGTCTACGGCAACACCGACGGCTTTCTCGGCGAGTACCTCTCCGCCTCCCACGGGCTCTTCAGCGAGCCCGTGGCGCGGCAGGGGGAGACGATGCAGCGCGACTGGGCGGTGAGCGTGGGCCGGCGTCTCGCCGACCTCGACGATGCCGAGACCGTCGGTCGGCTCGCGGCCGAGCGGGCCGTCGGTCGGCTCGGCGCCCGGCAGAGCGCCACCTGTGCCGTGCCAGTGATCTTCGAGCCGCGCACGGCCCGCAGCCTGGTGGGCCACATCGCATCGTGTGTGAACGGCAGCGCGGTCTACCGCGAGGCGAGCTGCTACGCGGGGCGCCTGGGGGAGCGGGTCGCGGCCGGTCCGGTGACCGTGATCGACGACGGCCGACTCCAAGGCGGTCTCGGCAGCCGGCCCTTCGACGGCGAGGGACAGCCGACCCGACGCACCGCCGTGATCGAGGGGGGCGTCCTCGGGAGCTACCTCCTCGACAGCTACGCGGCCCGGAAGCTCGGCGGGGAGAGCACGGGCAACGCGTCGCGATCCGCAGCCGGCGGCCCCGGCCCCGGGGTCACCAACCTCTGGCTCGAGCCCGGCACCGCGACCCGGGAGGAGATCATCGGCGACACCCCGAGCGGCCTCTACGTCACCGAGCTCATCGGGATGGGCTTCAACGCCGTCACCGGGGACTACTCCCGGGGCGCTGCGGGCTTCTGGATCGAGAACGGCGAGCTCACCTATCCGGTGGAAGAGGTGACCATCGCGGGGCGGCTCGACGACATGCTGGCCGGGATCGACGCGGTGGGATCCGACCTAGAATGGCTCGGGTCGGTCGCGGCCCCGACCCTCCGAATTCGAGAAATGACTGTAGCCGGGAGCTCCTAAGTCATGGCCCAACAACAACAAGCGACGATGATTGGACTCGAGCTGCCCCCGGTGGATCGGTGGTCGGATCGCGTGGTCGTGGCGCTCGGGATGAACCCCAGCATCTTCACCGGGCCCGGCACGAACACCTACCTGATCGGGACGGGCCCCCGGCGCATCCTCCTCGACACCGGCCAGGGCCTGGCCGACTACCTGCCCGTCATCGAGCGGGCGGTCGACGAGGCGGGCTGTGAGGGGATCCAGGAGATCGTCCTCACCCACGGACACGTCGACCACATCAGCGGCGTCGGGGACATCGCCAAACGCTTCGGCGTGGAGAAGGTCTCGAAGTTTCCCTGGCCGGACTTCGACGCCGGGTGCCCCCTCGACATCTCCTCGCTCGGCGACGGCGATGTGGTGGAGTGCGAAGGGGCGACGCTGCGCGCGCTCCACACCCCCGGACACGCGCCCGACCACCTCTGCTACGTCTTCGAAGAGGAGCGCGCGATCTTCTCGGGTGACAACGTCCTCGGGGTCGGCACGACGGTGATTCCCTCGGACTCCGGCGACCTCCTCGACTACATGCAGTCCCTGGAACGGCTGCTGGCCGAGCAGCCCGCCGCGATCTACCCGGCCCACGGGCCCAAGATTCCCGACGGGGTCGCCAAGATCCGCGAGTACATCGCCCACCGCAACGACCGCGAGGCACAGATCCAGGCCGCCCTCGGGCAGGGGCCTGCGGCGATTCCGACGATCGTGAAGCGCGTCTACACCGACGTCCCCGAAGTGCTCCACAAAGCGGCCGAACAGAGCGTCGCCTCACACCTGCGCAAGCTGGAGCGCGAGGGCAAGGCGAGCGCGGACGGGTCGACCTGGTCCCTCGTGTGAGCGGCTCCCTCGCGGAGCGTCTGCAGAGCGAAGACCCGGAGGAGCGGGCGGCGGCGTGTCTGGCGTTGCCCGAGGACCCGATGGGCGCGCTCTTCCTCGAGCGGGTGCGCGACGCCTTGGGTGACCCCGACCTGCGCGTCGCCCGCGCGGCCTCGCGCGCGCTCGTCGCGGCG
>JANQRO010000305.1 GCA_028284525.1 Myxococcota bacterium
GAACTTTGGGAGCGAAGGCGGGCGCTTCGCGACGCTGGTGATCGTGCCTCCCCAAGTGGCGATTCTCGGCGCCGGGCGCATCGCGCCCCGGGTCGTCGCCCGCTGCGGCGAGGCCGTCGTCCGACGCGTGCTGCCCTTGTCGCTGACCTTCGACCATCGCGCGGTCACCGGAGCGGAAGCGGTGCGCTTTCTCTCAGCGGCGATCGCCGATCTCGCGCAGCCCGAGTAGAGAAGGAGGATCTCCGTGTCCGATTCTACAAGCGACCCCTTCGCCTTCGCCGATGCCCTGGGTCCCGCAAAGGTGCTCCACGTCTACGTACCGGCGCTCGGCGTCCGGGGGGTGGCCGTGGTGGACAACGTCGCGTGCGGTCCGGCGATTGGCGGCGTGCGACTGGCCCCCGACGTCACCGCGCTCGAGGCGTTTCGCCTGGCGCGGGCCATGACCTACAAGAGCGCGGCCGCGGGGCTCGCGCACGGCGGGGGCAAGTCGGTGCTCGTGGGCGATCCCCACATGCCGACGCCCGAGAAGGAGCGCCACATCCGCGCCTTCGCTTGCGCGATCCGCGATCTCACCGACTACATCCCCGGCCCCGATATGGGAACCGATGAGCAGTGTATGGCGTGGATCCACGACGAGATCGGTCGCGCCGCCGGGTTGCCCGAAGAGATCGGCGGGATTCCTCTCGACCGCCTGGGTGCCACGGGCGTGGGCCTCGCGGTGAGCGCCGAAGTGGCGAGCGACTACTGCGAGCTGCCCTTGCGCGGGGCGCGGGTGGTCATCCAGGGCTATGGCAACGTGGGCCGTCACGCGGCGCGCTGTCTCGCCGAGCGGGGCGCCGTCCTGGTCGCCGCCGCCGATTCGAGCGGGACGGTGACGGATGCCGGAGGGCTCGACGTCTCGGAGCTCGACGCCTGGAAGGAGGGCGGGGAGCCCTTGGCCCGCTATCCGAAAGGAACGAAGGGGTCGCCCGACGACGTGCTGGACGTGGATTGCGACATCTGGATTCCCGCGGCGCGCCCGGATGTCCTGCGCGCCGACAACGTCGGGAGGCTGCAGACCCGGCTCGTGCTCCAAGGGGCGAACATCCCCTGCACTTCCGAGGCCGAGGCGACCCTCCACGAGCGCGGCGTCGTGGTCGTCCCCGACTTCGTCGCCAACGCCGGGGGCCTGATCTGTGCCGCAGCCGAGTACCACGGGGGAAGCGAGGCGTACGCCTTCGAGCAGATCGACGCCAAGATCCGCGCCAACACCGACGCCGTGCTCCGCGAGGCGCAGCGCAGTGGGGCGCAGCCCCGCGAAGCCGCATTGCACCTGGCGCGGCAGCGGGTGGAGCGGGCGGCGACGGCGCGCCGTTGGCACGTCTAGACGGGGCGGCCCGTGATCCTCGACGATGCTCTCACCCGGCGCATCGAGTGCGCCGTCGCGGAGGAGCGCCGCCGCTTCGCCGGGGGCATGGCCACGTGTCACCCCGACACGAAGGCCGACTGGGCAGCGGTGGGCGGCGGGATCGCCGGGTTCACCGGACACGGCTTCTTTGCCAACTTTCGCCTCACCCACGTTCATCTCGCGACGCGTCGCGACGGGCGCTGAGGAGCGGGGATGGGAACACGTCCGGGGGTGCCCCGCGTCGCGGTCGCACACGTCCTTCCGTCCTCTCGAGTGGATCCGTGCGGCGTATCCTAGTCACCGGCGCGTGGGGACAGATCGGCAGCGAGCTCGTCCCGTTGCTCCAGGCCCGCTTTGGGCCGGAGCGGGTCGTGGCCAGCGACGTGCGTGAGGCCAGCGCGCCCGCAGGCACCGTCTTCGAGCGCGTCGACTGTCGGGAGATCGCGGATCTCGAGCGCGCCGTCATCCGCCACGAGGTGGGCACGATCTACCACCTGGCAGCGCTGCTCTCTGCCGTGGCGAAGCGGGATCCCAGCGCCGCTCGGGATCTCAACATGGGTGGCCTCCACCACGTGCTCGAGGTGGCCCGTGCACAGCGTTGTGCGGTCTTCTTCCCGAGCTCGATCGGCGCGTTCGGGCCGAGCACGCCGCCGCGTGGCACACCCCAGGAGACGATCCAACGGCCGACCACGATCTACGGCATCACCAAGGTGAGCGGCGAGTTGCTCTGCGACTACTATCACACGCGATTCGATCTCGACACGCGGGGTCTGCGTCTCCCCGGCCTGATCTCCTACGCGGCGCCGCCCGGCGGGGGAACGACCGACTACGCGGTCGAGATGCTGTCGCACGCGCTCCAGCACGGCCACTACACCTGCTACCTGCGCCCCGATACCTGTCTCGACATGATGTACATGCCCGACGCGCTTCGGGCGATGGTGGAGCTGATGGCCGCCGATGCGGCGACGCTCGTGCACCGCAACGCCTACAACCTCGCGGCTATGCACTTCACCCCCGCCGAGCTCGCCGAGGCGATCCGCGCGCATCTGCCGGAGTTTCGTGTGGACTATCGTGTCGACCCCGATCGGCAGTCCATCGCCGACTCGTGGCCCGACTGGATGGACGACCGGGCCGCGCGGGAAGAATGGGGCTGGCGGCCCGAGTACCAGTTGGCCGACACCGTGCGCGACATGCTGGAACGGCTCGAGGCCAGGCTCCGCAGCGCCTAGAAGGGAGAGACCGTGCCGGTCGATCGTCTGGAAGCCGTCCTGCAGCGCGAGCTCGGCGCCCTCGAAGCGGCCGGCACGCGCAAAGGCGCCGAGACCGCCGTGTGCGAGATGGTTCCGGCCACGGCGGATCGCGGCCCCCGGGTGCGGCTCGAAGGGGAGGGCGACCGGCTCTTCCTGCGGATGAACTCGAACGGCTACCTCGGCTTGTCCCTTGACCCGGAGGTCATCGCCGCCGAGGAGACCGCGGCGCGCGTCTTCGGGACGGGCCCGCAGGCCGTCCGTTTCATCAGCGGCACCTTCACTCCCCACCTGACCCTGGAGCAGCGCCTCGCCGCCTTTCACGGACGCCGCGCGGCCATGGTCTTCAGCTCGGCCTACGCCGCCGTGATGGGCGTGATCGCGCCCCTCACGACCCCGGAGACCGCGATCATCAGCGACGAGCTCAACCACAACTCCATCATCAACGCCACGCGTTTGGCCCGGCCCTACAAGAAGCACGTGTACCGACATCTCGACGTCGATGGCCTCCGGAGCGCCCTGACGGAGGCCGCGGGCACCTGCCAGCGCGCGTTGGTCGTGACCGACGGCGTCTTCAGCATGCGCGGCGACCACGCGCCCCTGGGCGCGATCGCTTCGCTGGTCGCCGAGGTCGACACGAGCTTTCGCGAGAACGCCATTCTCGTGGTGGACGACTCGCACGGCGTCGGCGCCTTTGGCGCCACGGGGCGGGGCACCGAGGAGATCACCGGTGCCCAGTGCGACGTGCTCGTCGCGACCCTGGGGAAGGCCTTTGGGGTGAACGGCGGGTATGTCGC
>JANQRO010000309.1 GCA_028284525.1 Myxococcota bacterium
CGGCCCTAGGCCGATTCGCTTGCACCGGACTAGGTCCCCGGCCCCCGCCTCCGATCGACCACCGGTACCCCCCCGACCACCGCCAGCACCACCTCCGTCTCGCCGACCTCCTCGATCGGCACCTCGAACAGGTTGCGGTCGAGCACGATGAAGTCCGCGTCCTTGCCGACCTCGAGCGAGCCCGAGCGCTCACCCATCTTGTTGGCGACGGCGCCGTTGCGCGTGTAGATGGTGAGGGCGGTGGCGAGGTCGACGGCCTGCTCGGGCCAGTCGGGGGGACCGCCACGGGAGGGGTCGGCGCGGGTCACCATCGCCTCGAGCCCGGGCCACGGGTTCGGGGTCGGGACGACGGGCCAGTCCGACCCGTAGATCACCAGCGCGCCCGACTCGAAGAGGGTCTTCACCGGCCAGACCTTGGCGCGCTCCGGCCCGAGCCAGGTCTCCCAGGTGAGCCCGGGGATCGGGAACCAGAGGGCCGGACACATCTCGGCGGCGACCTTCAGCGCGGCGAAGCGCGGGAGGTCGTCGGCGTGGATCATCATCGCGTGAGAGACCTCGTGGACGAGCCCGCTGTCGCCGTTGGCGGTGCGAGCCGCCTCCACGGCGTCGAGGGCGGTGCGCACCGCGCGGTCCCCCGTCGCGTGCATCTTGATCGTGAGCCCCTGGCGGTCGAGGTCGACCACGTCGGCCGCGACGACCTCGGGCGCGTGCATCAACTCGCCTCGATGCAGGGCGCCGTGCGCGGCGCTCGGGGCGTAGGGCTCGAGGAGCGCGGCGGTGTAGGCACCCTGGAAGCCGTCGAGCATGATCTTCGCGAAGTTCGGGTCGATGCGGTCGCTCGCGAACTGGGCGCGGTGCTCGATCGCGGCGAGCTCGTCCTTGTGCGACGCCGCCCACGCTCCCTTCCACGAGAGACTGGTCTTCACGCGCAGGCGTAGCGCGCCGCGCTCGTCGAGCTCCGCGAAACCGTCGAGGGAGTCGCGGGTGGTCGCGGCTTCGCGGAAGGTCGTCACCCCGAACTGGGCGATCTGCTCCTCCGCCCACGCGAGAGCCTCGGCGCGCTGCGCCACGCTGTAGCGCGGCAGCTCGCGCCAGCGCTCGTAGGCCGCGTTGTCGAGGAGGATCCCGGTGGCCTCGCCGCTCGCGGGGTCCCGCACGATGACGCCCCCGTTCGGGTCCGGGGTCTCGTCGTCGATCCCGAAGCGCTCGAGGGCGCGCGAGTTCACCCAGGCGTTGTGAAAGGTCCAGTCCATCAGGAACACCGGGTGGTCGGGGGCGATCGCATCGAGGATCGTCTTGGGCATCGCGCCGGGGGGAAAGATCGCCTCGTGCCACTGCCCGCCGCGGACCCACGCCCCGGTGTCCGTATTGGCCACGCACCGCTCGAGGATCTCGAGCACCTGCGCCAGGTCCACGACCCGGAAGCCGCACTCGTAGAGCTCCTGGGTTCCCGCCTGCAGCGGGTGGATGTGGGTATCGTGAATCCCCGGGAGCACCATGCGTCCGCCGAGGTCGTGCACCGCCGTGGCTTCACCGGCGGCTCGACGAACGTCCTCCTCGCTTCCCACCGCGACGATCTCTCCGTTGGCGACGGCCAGGGCCTCCGCCCAGCTCCGCGCGTCGTCGACGGTGTAGATCCGGGCGTTTACGTAGAGGGCGTCCACGGGCTGTGTCGGCGGCGTGTCGCCACACGCCAGACCCAGTGCCGCGGCGAGCCCCCACCCCCAGTGCGGTCTCGTCATCGACGTCTCCTTCGGGTTCGGGGCGTCAGGTCAGGCGCTTGGCCCGCTGTAGCAAACGGTCGGGGAAGAGCCGGAGCAGCGCCGGGACCAACAGGATCGCGCCGAGGGCGTTCACCACCATCAGCACCGAGAGCAGCAGGCTCATCTCCGCCGAGAAGCGCATGCTCGAGATCGGGATCCAGAAGATGATGCCGGCCACCAGGGTCGACGCCGTGAAGGCGATGGCGAGACCGGTGGTGCGGATGCCGCGGGAGATCGCTTCGTCCTTGCTGAAGCCGGCGGCGCGCTCCTGGAGGATGCGGTCGACGATGTAGATGGCGTAGTCGACGCCGATCCCGACCCCGATCGCCTGCACCGGGAGGGTGTTCACGTTGACGCCGATGTTGGCGATCGACTGCACCGCCATCGCGGCGAGGGCCGCGGTGCCGAGGGAGACGATCAGGAGCACGCCCACCCAGAGCGAGCGGTAGCTCAGCACGATGATCACGAAGGTCGCGATGAAGACGACCGTGATCCCCAGGCTGTGGCTCGCGCGGATCTCGTCGTTCGCGGCGGCCGCGATCCCCATGGTGCCGGCGGCGAGACGTAGCTCGAGCCCGTCGCGCAGCCACACGCCGGTGGGACGGAACTGCCAGGAGGCTTCGGCCTCGGGTCGCACCCAGAGCTCGTAGCGGGCGAAGCCGCCGGCGTGACGGATCTCCGCCGCGGCGGCACCGGTCGCGTCGTCGAAGCGCGCGACGACCCGGGTGCCCCCGGGACCGACCTCGTCGACCTCCTCGACGGGGGGCGGGATCCGCGCGCCGTCGATCTCGTAGATCGAACGGGGCAGGGAGGCGTCGCGGATGAACGCATCGTACGCGGCGTCGAACACGATCACCGCGGAGTGCTCTCGCGCCCAGGCGACCCAGCTCGCGAGGTTCTCGCGTGAGGCGACGGCGCCGGTCGGGTTGTTCGGCGAGCAGAGGTAGACGAGGTCCGCCCCTTCGGACGGAGGCCCGGGGACGAAACC
>JANQRO010000310.1 GCA_028284525.1 Myxococcota bacterium
GGCCAGGACGTAGGCGGTTTCGCCGCTCCGGAAGAGCGGGAGGAGGATCGATTCGCCCCCGCGCGCTGGGAGAGCGATCTCGGGCGCCGCCTCTTTCGCAGCGCGCGAGAGGGGCGCGCCGATCGGCTCCAGCGCGACGGGGGCGAATCGGTCCTCCTCCCTCTCTTCCGGAGCGGCGAAACCGCCTACGTCCTGGCCGCCGAGTCGGCGCGCCCGGTCGTGCCCGAGGAGGCCCAGGCCCTCGAGCTCCTCGCGGCGCAGACGGCCCGGGGTCTCGAGATCCTGCGGATGGCGTACTACGACGAGCTCACCGATCTCCCCAACCGCTCCCTCTTCCAGGACCGGCTGCGCGAGCTGCTGGCCCGCGCCCGGGACGACGCGGAGTTCTGCTTCGGCCTCCTCTACCTGGACGTCGACCGCTTCAAGACGATCAACGACCTCCACGGCCACACCGTCGGCGACCGCTTTCTCGCCGAGCTCGCCGCGCGGCTGCGCAACGGGGTACGAGGTCTCGACTACGTCTCCCACCGCGATTCGCCCACCTCGTCGCGGCTCGGCGGCGACGAATTCGCCGTGCTGCTCCCCCACCTGGGCAACCCGAAGGACGCCGGGCAGCTCGCCGAACGGCTCTGCGCGCTGCTCTCGGCGCCCTTCGCCGTCGATGGCCGGGAGCTCAGCCCCCAGCCCAGCTTGGGCGTCGTCCTCTACGACCGGCGCTACCGCGAGCCCACCGACATGATGCGCGACGCCGATTCGGCGATGTTCCGGGCGAAACGCAGCGACCGAGCCCAGTGGGCGGTCTTCGACGCGGCGATGCGGGTGTCGGCCGACCGGGCGTTGCGTCTCGAGGCGGCACTGCCGCGCGCCCTCGGGCGCGGGGAGCTCCACCTCCAGTACCAGCCGATCGTCGAATCCGGGACAGGACACCCGGTCGGCTTCGAGGCGTTGCTCCGCTGGCGCCACCCGGAGCTCGGCGCCATCGCGCCCGGCGAGTTCATTCCGATCGCGGAGGCGACCGGTCTCATCGGCGAGCTCGGGCGCTGGGCGATCGAGCGCGCCCTCGAGCGGATCGCCCACTGGGGACGCGCCTGGCCCCAGGCGCCACCGCTCTACATCTCGGTCAATCTCTCGCGCAAGCAGGTCGGCGACCGGGCGCTCCCGGACCTGCTGCGCGAACTGCTGGAGCGCGACGGCGTCGCCCCCGAGCAGCTCGTGGTCGAGATCACCGAGGGCCTCGCCCTCGCCGATCTCGACGAGACGCGACACTTCCTGCTCTCGCTCCGGGACCTCGGTGTGCGACTGGCCCTCGACGACTTCGGCACGGGGTACTCCTCGCTCAGCTGTCTCCACGAGCTCCCGGTGCAGATCCTGAAGCTCGACCGCGACTTCGTGGTCGCCGCCGAGAAGGAGCAACGCGCCCTCGATACCGTCGATGGCGCCGTGCGGATGGCCCACGCGATGGGGCTCCAGGTGGTGGCGGAGGGCGTGGAGGAGCCGGCCCAGCAGGCGCTCCTGGAACGCGTCCGCTGCGACTTCGCCCAGGGCTATCTGCACGCCCCGCCCCTCGACCCGGCAGAAGTCGAGGCCTGGCTGCGGGAGCACGCGGCCCTCGAAGCCGTCGACCCGGCGAGGGAGCGCGGCTCGACCTGACGCCGGCAGGCGGCACTACGCGAATTCTTTCACAGTGGCGTCCGGGGAACGCCCCGTTCGCACCAGGCCTGCTCAAAGAGGGAAAAGCGTGTGCCCGGGGTGGGCGGATCGCCGCTCGCGGCGGCGCCCGCCGGTTCGCGCGCTGGCACGTCCTTTGCGACCCCGCGTGGCATGAATGCGCTCCCCCTGTCCCTCTGCACGAACGGTTGCCCCGGGCTGATCGAAGGGGTGTGGGCCGGTCTCGTCGTCGTCGCGATCGGCGCCCTCACGACCCTCTTCCTCGCCATGAACGCCGCCGACGGCGCGTCCCGCGTCAAGACCGCGGTGATCCTGTTGATCGGCGGCGGTGCGACCCTGCTCACCGCGCGTTTCGTCGGCGTCGCGATCTGGCGGGTCCTCGATCCGGGCTCGGTCGGCTAACCCACCCCTCCCTCCTCCGACACGACCGCCTCGCGAGTGCTCGCGTCAGGCGGATCTGGCGCTGCTGGGTACACTCTTCCGTCCGTCCGCGGGCCCGGCGCAGCTGCCGCCGCGCCCGGTTCCCAAGGAGAGCTCTGATGGCCACCGCGCTCGAACCCATGCTCGCCGGCGTCAAGATTCTGGACCTCACCCGCGCCCTCGCCGGGCCCGCCTGTACCCGCATGTTGGCGGAGATGGGCGCCGAGGTGATCAAGGTCGAACCCGGTCCCGGCGGCGAGTTGTCTCGCTACATCTCGAAGTGGAAGGGAGAGCGCTCCCTCTACTACGTCCAACAGAATCGCGGCAAGAAGAGCGTCTGTGTGAACCTGCGCGACTCCCGGGCGCTCCAGCTCGTGAAGGAGATCGCGGCCCAGTGCGACGTGGTCGTCGAGAACTTCAAGCCCGGTGTGATCTCGGACATGGGGCTCGGCATCGAGGACCTCCGTCGGGACAAGCCCGACGCCATCCTCTGCTCGATCTCGGCGCTGGGCCAGAGCGGCCCCCTCGCCTCCAAACCCGGCTACGACTACATCGCCCAGGCCTACTCGGGGGTGACCTCGATGATCGGCGAGCCCGACGAGGCCCCCTACATCCCCGCCGTCGGCCTGGGCGACGTCAGCACCGGGGTCCACGCCGCGCTGGCGATCCTCGCGGCGCTGCGGCACCGCGACAAGACCGGCCGGGGGCAGCACCTCGATATCGGTCTGCTCGACGTCTACTACCACTACCACGAGGCCAATGTGCACAGCTACAGCGCCTCGGGCGGCCAGGTGCAGCCGACGCGACCGGGCCGACACATCGACTACGTGTGCCCGGCGGGGGTCTTCAGCGGCACCGGGGGCGAAGTGATGATCATGGGCTTCCTGCACCACTGGGCGGACCTGTGTCGCGCCATGGGACGCGAAGAGCTGATCGAGCAGGAAGGCTGGGCGACGGACGCCGACCGGCTCAGGAGGAAGCCCGAGGTCGTCGCCGTGGTCGAGAGCTGGCTTTCGTCCTTCGCCGACGTCAAGAGCGCGATCGAGAAGCTCGAAGAACACGGCGTTCCCTGCGCGCCCATCCTGAGCGTGGCCGAGACGGTGAACCACCCGCACCTGCGCGAGCGAGGCACGGTCGTGACCCACAACGACAAGCTCTTCGGCGAGTTCGACATGCCGGGCTTCCCGCTGCGCTTCTCGGACTTTCCGGACCCGCTCCCCCTCGAGGCGGCCACCCTCGGCGAGCACAACGGCGAGGTGGTGACCGAGCTCCTCGGACACAGCGAAGAAGAACTCGAGACGCTCCGCAAGGATGGCGTCCTCATCGAAAACAAGGAGTGCTGAGATGGAACGAGAGGTCGTCGTCGTCGACAGTGTGCGGACCGGGCTCACCAAGGCCCACCGCGGTTCCTTCAACATCACCGAGCCGGTGGAGTACCTCGCGCACACCCTGCGCACCGTGGTCGAGAACCACCCGAAGGTGGATCCGGGCGAGATCGGTGACGTCGTCGTCGGAGCCGGCTTTCCCGAAGGCTGCCAGGGGATGAACATGGCGCGCATCGCCGCGATGCGCGCCGGGTTCCCGAAGGAGGTGGCCGCGGTCACGGTGAACCGCTTCTGCTCGTCGGGATCGCAGGCGGTGATGATGGCCGCCGCCCAGATCCGCGAAGGCGCCGACGTGGCGATCGGTGCGGGTGTCGAGACCATCACGATGATGCAGGACGGCACCCAGAACACGAACCGTCTGGTGAACGAGGGGGCGAAGGAGCGCTTCCCCGGGCTCTACTACCCGATGGGCGTCACCGCCGAGATCGTGGCCGAGCGCTACGACGTGAGCCGCGAAGCCCAGGACGAGTACTCGTTGCAGAGCCAGCAGCGCTACGCGACCGCCGTGGAGAAGGGGTTCATCGCCGAGGAGATCGCCCCGATGACGGTCACCCGCAAGGTGATGAAGAAGGGCGAGGATCCCTACGACGAAGAGTTCGTCGTCGACCGCGACGAATGCAACCGGCCCCAGACCACCCTCGAGGGCCTCGCGCAGCTGAAGCCGGTCTTCAAGGCCGAAGAGGAAGGCGGCACGGTCACCGCGGGCAACGCCTCCCAGCTCTCCGACGGTGCATCGGCGACCCTCCTGATGTCGGCGGAGCGCGCGAAGCAGCTCGGCATCGAACCCCTCGGGATCTACCGGGGCTCGGCGGTGGCCGGCTGCGGCGCCGAGGAGATGGGCATCGGTCCGGTCTTCGCGGTACCGAAACTCCTGAAGCGCCACGACCTCACGATCGACGACATCGACATCGTGGAGCTCAACGAGGCCTTCGCCTCGCAGCTCCTCTACTGCCAACGCGAGCTCGACATCCCGAACGAGAAGCTCAACCCCTCGGGTGGCTCGATCTCGATCGGTCACCCCTTCGGGATGACCGGCTCCCGGATGACGGGCCTCTTGCTCCGTCAGCTGCGCCGCGACGGCAAGCGCTACGGGATCGTCACGATGTGTGTCGGCGGCGGCCAGGGCTTCGCGTCGCTCTTCGAGGCGGCCTGAGCCCGGGGCGCGAGCTCGCCTGCACTCGGCAGCCCCGGGCCCGTCGCCACGTGTCGCGTCGCGTCGCGTCGCGTCGGACTGGGAAGAGCCCACCAGTTCCGTTTCGGGGAGAACCCCGATCGAGAGCGCCTCCGCGCGCGCCGATGCCTGGGGGGCGATGTTCGGCGAAGCGCTCGTCCGCAAAGGCCTGATCACCGAGGCGCAGCTCGAAGCCGCCCTCGAGGAGCGGGCCCACCGCAAGATCTCCTTTGGCCGACTCGCCTTCGAGCGCGGCTGGCTCGAGCTCGACCAGATCGTCCGGCTCCTCGAGATCCAGCAGAACGAGTCGCTGCTCTTCGGCGAGCTCGCGGTGCGCGAGGGCTTTCTCGAGGAGACGCAGCGCGACGAGCTCCTCGAGATCCAGGCGCGCACCCGGGCCCCGCTGCCGCAGATCCTGGTCGAGATGGGCGTGCTCGACCCCGAGGTCGCCGCCGAGGCGATGGACCTCCTGCGCGCGCGGGCCGAGGAGTAGCGGGCCCGCCTGCGCGACCGCGCCAGCGCGCGACGACGCCCTCCACGCCAGAGCGGGTACACTGCGCGGCATGGCCGCTTCTTCCCCGATTCCCACCCATCTCGTGTCCGGCTTTCTGGGCGCCGGCAAGACCACCGCGATCCGCACCCAGCTCGACGTCCGGAGCGGCGAACGCGCCGCCGTGATCGTGAACGATTTCGGCGAGGCCGCCCTCGACGAGACGGTCCTCGGCGAGGGCGATCCCTTTCAGATCACCAACATTCCGGGGGGCTGCGTCTGCTGCACCGCCCCCGAGGGCTTCGTCGACGCCCTGGGCGCCGTCCTCGACCAGAACCCCGACCGGATCTGGATCGAGCCCACGGGGCTCGCCCGCCCGCAAGACCTGGTGGACACGATCCGCCGCTCGCCCCACGCCGACCGCCTGGCGCTCGCCCCCGTCGTCGTGCTGGTCGACCCGCGACAGCTCGCGCGGGACACCGAGGTCGAGCTCCTTCACGAGCAGGCACAGATCGCGGACGTGCTGGTGGCGAGCCGGGTCGACCTCGCGAGCCAAGCCGAGCGCGAGGCCTTCCGGCGCTTCGCGGCGGAGCTCTGGCCCGCCCCCCTCGCCATCCTCGAGTGCGAGCACGGCAAGCTCTCCGCCGAGCACTTTGAGTGGCCCGAAGGCGAGGGCGAACGCGCCCCCCGGCTGCGGAGCGAGCCACACTCCCACCACGACGATCACGACCACCACGACTCGACCGCCGGCTTCGACGCCCGCTCGTGGGTGTGGTCGCCCGCGGTCGTGTTCTCGCGTGCCCGGCTGGTCGAGGCGCTGGGTGACGTCGCCTCCCTCGAACGCTTCAAAGGCATCTTCCGCACCCAGGAGGGCGTCACCCAGCTCGAGGTCGCCGGCGGCACGCTCCACGAGCGGGTGAGCTCGTACCGACGGGACAGCCGGGCGGACGCGATCGTCCGCGCCGGCGACGACGGCGTCCTCGACGACATCGCCGCCGCCCTCGAGGCCGCCGCCCTGCGCGAGGACGAGCTCCAGCTCTCGGCCGAACGCATCGAGATCGTCCTGCCCGACGGGCGCACCCACAGCGTCGACCGCGACCGACTCCTCGCCCTTCCGAACGGCGTCGACGACGTCGCCCCGCTCTTCCCGAAACGCAGCGGGGCGGCGGCGCGGGTCGAGGCGCTGTGGGAGGACCTGGGCCTCCCCGCCGAGGGGGCCGCCGTCGCGGTGGCCCTCGACGGCTTCGCCAGCGAGGCTCTCTCGGTCGAGGGTCTGCGCCAGGGCTACCTTCTCCACAGCGTCGACGGCGATGCGCTCCCCGGCAACCAGGGCGGCCCCTTTCGCCTGCTGATTCCCGACGGAACGCCCGGTGTCCCGTCCGCGTGCGCCAACGTCAAAGGCCTCGCCAAACTCGTGCTTCGAACGGACTAGGAGACCAGAGCGATGGGAACCCTCGACGGTGTCAAGATCGTGGAAATGGCCGGAATCGGCCCCGCTCCGATGGGCGCGATGCTCCTCGCGGACATGGGCGCGGACGTGCTGCGCATCGACCGGATCCAGTCCTCAGGGCTCGGCATTCCGATGGAACCCCGGTTCTCCGTGCTCGAGCGCGGTCGCCGCTCTCTCGCCATCGACCTGAAGAATCCCGAGGGCATCGAGGCGGTGCTGCGGCTGATCGACCAGGCCGACGCGTTGATCGAAGGCTTTCGCCCCGGCGTGATGGAGCGGCTGGGCCTCGGCCCCGACGTGTGTCTCGGGCGCAACCCCCGGCTCGTGTACGGACGGGTCACCGGGTGGGGCCAGGAGGGTCCCCTCGCCCACGCCGCCGGTCACGACCTCAACTACATCGCCCTGGCGGGCGTCGCGCACTCGATCGGCCGCAAGGGCCAGCCTCCCACCCCGCCTCTCAACGTGGTCGGCGACTTCGGTGGCGGCGCGCTCTACATCGCGCTCGGGGTGGTGGCCGCGCTCTACGAAGCCAAGAGCTCCGGGCAGGGCCAGGTGGTCGACGCCGCGATGGTCGACGGCGCGGCGTCGCTGCTGAGCGCGATCTACGGGATGCGCGCCGGAGGCGTGCAGACGGACGAGCGCGGCGAGAACATCCTGGACTCCGGTGCGCACTTCTACGACTCCTACGAGACCTCCGACGGGAAGTACGTGTCGATCGCGTCGATCGAGCCCAAGTTCTACGCGATCCTCCTCGAGAAGACAGGCCTCGACAACGAGTCGCTCCCCGACCAGATGGACCGGTCGCAGTGGCCGGCCCTGAAGGAACGCGTCGCCTCGCTGATCCGCACCAAGACCCGCAACGAGTGGTGCGAGATCATGGAGGGCACCGACATCTGCTTTGCGCCGGTGCTCTCGATGGAGGAGGCCCCACACCACCCCCACGCGGTGGCCCGCGAGGCCTTCCTCGAGATCGAGGGCGTGCCGCAGCCGGCCCCGGCCCCGCGCTTCAGCCGGACCCCGTCGGCGGTGCAGAAGCCGCCGTCGGCCCACGGCGCGGATACCGAGGGCGGGCTGCGCGACTGGGGCTTCAGCGCGAGCGAGGTCGCGGACCTGCGCCAGGCGGGCGCGATCAAGTAGCGACGCCCGCGTGCCGCGGTCCTGCGCACCGCGGTCGACGCCTAGCCGTCGACCTCGCGGGCGAGCTCGACCAGTCGCCCCAGCGTATCGAGGCGCTCGGAGACGGTCGCGCCCTGGGGATCGACGCGCAGGGTCGTGATGCCCGCATCCCGGTAGAGCCGGATGCGGTCGCGAACCATCGCCTCGGTTCCGAAGAGCGAGGTGCCCCGCAGCAGGGCGTCGGGCACCCGCGCCGCTGCCTCTTCGCGCCGGCGTTCCAGCCAGAGCTGCTGCACCGCCTTGCAATCGTCTTCGAAGCCGGCTCGGCAGAAGGCGTCGTTGTAGAAGTTCGTCGCGGCAGACCCCATCGCGCCGAGGGTGAAGGCCATCGCGGCGCGGCGCTCGTCGAGGCGTCGCTCCACGTCGTCGCCAAAGGCGACGGGCCCGCCGGCGCAGAGGTCGAGGTCGGCGAGGCTCCGTCCGGCGCGCTCCGCCCCCTCGCGGAGGTAGGCCAGGTGCGCATCCGGTGCCTCGGGGAGAAAGGAGGTGCCGAGCCATCCGTCGGCGAGCTCGCCGGTCAACGCGAGGGCCCGTGGCGACAGCGTCGCGAGGTAGAGCGGAACCGGCGGTGGCTGGAAGGCCAGCCGCAGCGCCTTCCCCTCCCCGCCTTTCAGGGGGAGCTCGTGCACCTGACCCGTGTACTCGACCCTCTCGCCGCGGAGCGCCTGGCGGACGATCTCGATGGTCTCGCGCATCTGGGTGAGAGGACGCTCGAAGCGCACGCCGTGCCAGCCCTCGATGACCTGGGGACCACTCGCGCCGAGCCCCAGGAGGAAGCGCCCCTTCGACAGCACCTGGAGCGTGGCCGCCGTCATCGCCGTCATGGCCGGCGTCCGCGCGGACACGACGAGGATCCCGGTGCCGAGCCGGATGCGTCCGGTGCGAGCCGCCAGATAGGCCAAGGGGCCCACCGCGTCGCTCCCCCAGGCCTCGGCGCTCCACGCGGAGTCGACGCCGAGGCGTTCGGCTTCCACGGCGAAGTCGAGGGCGTCGTGGATCTCCCCCCGGCCGCCGCCCGCCGCGCCACCAATCCCGATCGAGACGCGCATTGCCCCACGCTACCGCAGGCCCCGACGGAAAAGTGTGGCCCCCTCCCCTCGACCGCGCCCGCGCTGCGCTATTTGTACTGTCGCCCCTTCACCCCAGAGGGCCACCCATGGCGTTCCCCTCCCTCCGCGCCGCCGTTCTCATCCTCGCCTTCTGTCTGGCGGCGCCCGCGATGGCCGAGGTGGTGTGCACCCATGGCGGAGCACAGCGGACGGTCGGCGTCGAGTCGCGCGCCGGGCCGGATCCGGTGCCCTGCGCCGTGCGGTACACGAAGGAGCCCGAGGGAATCGATACCGACCTGTGGACCGCGGAGCGCGATCGCGGGTTCTGCGAGGACAAGGCCTCCGCGCTCGTGGCTCGCCTCGAGGCCGGGGGCTGGCGCTGCGTCGCCGCCAACGGGGAGCCGCCGCCGGTCTCCGCCGCTCCGATGGTCGAGGCGCCCGCGCCGGCGACCGCTCGGGCCCACGAGAGCCCGGCGCAGCCTTTGGCGCCCGACGGGACTCGCCTG
>JANQRO010000314.1 GCA_028284525.1 Myxococcota bacterium
ACGATGCCATCGCGATCCTGGAGAGCAGCATGGGGCGGCACCCCAACGTGCTCTTCGGCCAGGCCGCCCTCGCCGCCAACTACGCCGCGGCGGGACGCGACGAGGAAGCCGCCGGCGCCGCGGGCGAGGTCCGGCGGCTCCTCCCCTTTTTCGAGGCGGAGTCCTTCGGCGCGTTGTTCCAGGACGCGGACGACCGGGCTCGAGCCGTCCAGGCGCTCCGCTCCGCGGGGCTCGACGGGCGATCGGGCCCCAAAGAGCCTCAGCGCTCCGGACACGAGGAATGACGGGGCCCCGCCGATCCAGCTACACTCCCGCGAACCCCACGTTTTTTCACGAGAAAGCCGCGAGACCACCCGCTCATGCAGTACATCCTCGGCGTCGACATCGGCGGCACCTTCACCGACTTCTCGCTGCTCGATGGCAACGGTGACATCACCCTCTGGAAGGAGTCGACGACGCCGCGCGACCCCTCAGAGGCCGTCGAGAAAGGGATCCGCGCCCTGGCGGAGAAGACCGGGACCGATCTCGATGCCTTCCTGCGCCAGATCGACCTCTTCGTCCACGGCTCGACGATCGCCACCAACACGGTGATCCAGCGCAACGGCCCCAAGACGGCGCTCCTTTGCACCGAGGGGTTTCGCGACATCCTCCACTTCCGCGACGGCTTCAAGCCCGATCGCTACAACATCCAGCTCCAGCCGCCGGAAGACTTCATCCCCCGCTATCTGCGAGTCCCGGTCACCGAGCGGATCAACTACCGGGGCGAGATCACGATCCCGCTGGACGAAGACTCGGTGCGCGCCGCCGCCCAGAAGCTCGCGAAGGAGGAGGTCGAGTCGGTCGCGGTGGCCTTGCTCTGGTCGATCATGAACGCCGAGCACGAGCAGCGGGTGAAAGCGATCCTCGAGCAGGAGCTCCCCGGGCTGCCGGTGGTGCTGAGCTCGGACGTCCTCCCGATGATCCGCGAGTGGGAGCGCACCACCTGTACGGTGCTCTCCTCCTACATCCTCCCGGGGATCTCCCGCTACATGGTGGAGCTCGAATCCTTCCTCCACGGAAACGGCTTCCAGCACCCGCTGCTGATCATGCAGCTGAACGGCGGCACCTCGACGGTGCCCAAGGTGCTCCACCGCCCGATCTACTCGCTCGCCTCGGGGCCCGCGGCGGCGCCCAAGGCCGGGCTCTACTGCTCGGAGCGCGTCGGTGTCTCGGACGTGATCACCGTCGACATGGGCGGCACGAGCTTCGACGTCTCGATGGTGCACGACGGCACGCCCCAGCTGACCCGCGAGCTCCGCGTCCACGAGATGCCGGTGGGGGTCGCGGCGGTGGACGTCCACTCGGTGGGGGCCGGTGGCGGGAGCATCGCCTGGATCGACAAGGGCGGCGCCCTCCAGGTCGGCCCCCAGAGCGCGGGCTCCGAGCCCGGCCCCGCCTGCTACGACCAGGGCGGCGCCGAGCCCACCTGCACCGACGCCAACGTGGTGCTCGGCTACATCAACCCCGACTACTTCCTGGGCGGCCGTCGCGAGATCAAGCCCGAGCTCTCGGAAGCGGCGATCAAGGAGCACGCGGCCGACCCCCTCGAGCTCTCGGTGCCCGAGGCGGCCCACGGGATCTTTCGCATCATCAACCACAACATGGTGGACGCTATCCGCGTGGTGTCGATCGAGCGCGGCATCGACCCGCGCAACTTTGCCCTCGTGGTGGGCGGCGGCGCCGGCGCCATCCACGCCGGCATGTTGGGCCGCGCCCTCGGGATGAAGCAGGCGATCGTTCCGCGCTACGGCGGGGTCTTCTGCTCCTTCGGCATGATCGTGAGCGACGTCCGCCACGATCACATGCAGGCCCAGGCCATCAACACCCAGCGCTTCGACCTGGAGACCGCGAACCGCGTGATCGGCGACCTTGAGGAGAAGGCGATGGCCGAGATGGTCGAGGAAGGCTTCCCCGAGGGCCAGGTGACCCTCACCCGCTACGCCGACGCCAAGTACCCCGCGCAGATCCACGAGCTCACGATCCCGATCCCCTCGGAGGGACCGCTGCGCGAGAGCGACGTCGCCCAGATGGAGACCGCCTTCCACGACCTCCACGAGCGGATGTTCAGCTACAGCGTCCGGGAGAGCTCGGTGGACCTCTTCCACTGGCGGGTCGTCGCCCACCGCAAGGTCGACCACCCGAAGATCCCGGCGCTGCGGCGGGCCACCGAGGGTCCCGAGGCGGCGCGCAAGGGCACCCGGGAGGTGTACTTTGGGGACATCGGCTCCTTCCACAGAACCGACATCTACGACGGCGACGCGCTGCAGTACGGGATGCAGGTGGAGGGCCCGGCGGTGGTGGAGCAGGCGACGACGACCGTGGTCGTCTTCGCGGGTCAGACACTCGAAGTGAACGAATTCGGGGACTTCGTACTCAACCTCTGATCGATATTCTGGGCCGTGTGGAACGGCCACAGGAGGACCTCATGAGCAACGAGCAAGTCGACACGCAGACCCGGGCCCTGGAGCTGGGAGCGGAAAAGGACATCGATCCGATCACCTTCTCGGTGATCCTGAACCGCTTCCACACGATCGCCCGCGAGATGACGCTCACCCTCGAGTACACCTCGTGGACCTCGATCCTGGCGCTGGCCCGCGACTTCTCCTGCGCGATCTACGACGCCAAGGCGCGGCAGGTCGCGATGATGGACGCACTGCCCATCCACACGAATTCGCTCCACGTGATCCTGGGCTCGATGGTCGATGCCTTCGAGGGCGAGGTCTACGACGGCGACGTCATCGTCTCGAACGATCCCTACAGCGGGAACACCCATGTGGGCGACTTCGTGACGGCCTGTCCGGTCTTCCACGAGGGCAAACACCTCTTCTGGGCCGTGACCAAGGGCCACCAGCTCGATTGCGGAGCCTACGAGGCGACGAGTGTCGCGCCGAGCGCGAAAGACGTGTGGCAAGAGGCACTTCAGCTGCCACCCATCAAGTTCTACGAGAAGGGCGAGCCGCGCAAAGACGTGATCAACATGTACCTCGCCAACGTGCGCTACAAGGACATGCTCTACGGCGACCTGATGGCCCAGCTCGGCTCGATCTGGAACGGCCGCCGGCGCATGATCGAACTGGTCGAGGAGTACGGTGCAGACGATCTCGAGCGCTACGTCGAGGCCATCCTCGACTACGCCGACCGCCGCACCAGCGAGCAGATCCAGGCGATGCCCGACGGGAGCTACGTCGGCGAATCGTGGATCGACACCGACGGCAGCGGCAACACCAACCTGAAGGTGCGCGCCGAGGTGACGATCCGGGGCGACCACGTCCACGTCGATTTCGCGGGGAGCTCCCCCCAGGGCGATGGTGGCACCAACGGGACCCGCGGGGTGATGGAGGCCTCGGCGGGGATCCCGCTCCTCTGCGCCATCGACCCCGACATTCCCCACAACGACGGTTGTCTGCGCCACATCACCACCGACGCGCCCGAGGGCTCGATCGTGAAGGCCAAGTACCCGGCGGCCACGGCGATGGCGACGCTGTGCCCGGCCGGTCAGGAGCAGGAATCGGTGTGGAAGGCGCTGGCCCAGGCGGTGCCGGAGCGCACCTCCGCGGGCTACGGCGGCTTCCACTGCGTGCCCTCGATCAGCGGGGTCGACCGCCGCGGCGACGAGCCGGCGGAGTGGGCCGCGATGTTCTTCAACGGCGGCTCGGCGGGGGGCGCCTCGAAGAACGCCGACGGCTGGCCGCTGATCATGACGTCGTCGGGCCTCGGCGGGCTCAAGATCCTCTCCACCGAGATGTGCGAGCTCCTCTATCCCTTCATGATCGACCGCCACGAGATCGAGACCGACTCGATGGGCCACGGGGAGACGATGGGCGGCGCGGGGATCAACATCGTGGTGCGCCCCTACGGCGGCCCGATGGACTGCCACGCCACGGGCGACGGCGCCTCGAACCCTCCCTTCGGTCTCTTCGGGGGGACCCCGGGGATCGGGGGCGGGAACTTCCGCGAAGATCTCGCCTCGGGCCACCGGACCTACATCTCGTCCAAGGGCTATCTGAAGATCGAGGACGGCCAGACCTGGGTCGGCGTCTCCTCCGGCGGGGGTGGCTACGGCGATCCCCTGGATCGCCCGGCGCACAAGGTCGCCGAGCACGTGCGCGACGAGATCATCTCGGCCGAGATCGCCGAGACGGTCTACGGCGTCGTGGTCGACGCCGAGAGCTTCGCGGTGCTCGAGGGCGCCACCGAGGCGCTGCGCAAGAAGATCCGCGCGGAGCGCGGGCCGGTGCCGGTGGTGCAGCCCGACCGGCCCGACGCGGCCACCTGGCTCGAGGGCCACATGCGAGAGGGCGACGAGTACCTGATCGACCCCCAGTAGCCGGCGACGGGCGACGGAGTTCCGATCGACTCCGAGCCGTCGGCGGTGCGCGCACGCTAGCCCTCGAGCAGGAACTCGAGGGCGCTCGCCTC
>JANQRO010000316.1 GCA_028284525.1 Myxococcota bacterium
TCGATCTGGGCGCCTGGCCCCGCCCGCGCATCTTCGAGTGGATCCAACGCGAAGGCGAGCTCGACGACGCCGAGATGCTGCGTGTCTTCAACTGTGGCATCGGGATGATCGCGGTGGTGCCCGACCACGAGGCCGAGGACGTGGTGGGCCGGCTGCAGGGGCTCGGCGAGCGCGCCCACCGGGTCGGCCGCGTCGAGCGCCGCGAGCCGGACGAGGAGCCACTGCGCTTCCACGGCGGAACGGGGTGAAGCGGCTCTCCCCCCGCGACGAGCCCGCGCGGCTTCGCGCCCGGCGCTGGGACGCCATCGTTCTGGGCGGCTCGTTGCCCGGATTGGTGACCGCCACCCGTCTCGCCCTCGCCAAGAAACGCGTCCTGCTGGTCGAAGAAGAGACCGCGGCGCGGCACCCGCCCTCGCTGCGCGACCCCTTCGTAGTGCCCCACGCGAACGGCGGCGCGGTCGACCAGTGTCTTCGCGCTCTCGGCCTCCCACTGATCGACCGCCGACGTCTCGTGACGGACGAGGTCGGGCTCCAGGTACTGCTACCCGGCGTGCGGGCCGATGTCGGCAACGCCGCGCGCACCGCCGACGAGCTCGTCGCCTGGGGGCTGGCCAAGCCGGACACGGCGACCGCCTGGATCGGGGCCTGGGTCGCGGCCAGCGAAGCCGACGCGACCGCGCTCGCCCATGACGCCCTGGTGCGCAGCGGGCGCGGGCTGGGTCTCGGCCGCCGCCGCGGTCACGAGACCCCGGGACCGGAACCCGAGCCCGAGAGCCCCCTCGGCGCGTGGCTCGACACGCTCCAGGTGGCGCTCACCCACGACGGCAGCCGTCCCGCCGCACGCGCGGTGGGCGCCGTGCTCGAAGGGGTCGCGCTCTTCGGAAGCGCCGCCGAGTCGTTGAACGGCCTGCTGCGCCAGCGCTTCCAGGCGCTGCACGGCGAGATCCGGCTGGTCTCCCAGCGCTTCTCGCTGGTGAACCTCGACGGCTCCGCGGCGATCCGTCCGGGACACGGCGCCGAGCTCTGGGTGGCGCGGGCGATGGTCCTCAACACCCCGATCCACCCGCTGCGCCATCAGCTCCGCGAAGCGGGCGGAGACCCCGAGTTTCTGCCCGAGCCCCGCGTTCGCGGCCGGCGCATCGGGGTGTGCTTCGACACCGAACGCGACCAGATCCCCGAGGGCATGGCTCGCCGCCTGGTCGACGCCGGCGCCGCGGGCGACGCGCCCGTCCGGATCGGGTGGAACCCCAGTCGCAGCGGCGCGCGAGCCGAGGTCTTTGCCAGTGCCCTCGCCCCGCTCGGAGACGCCGGGGCGGCGGCGGCGCTGGAAGACGAACTCGGGACGCGGATCCGCACCCTGCTCCCCTTCGCCGGCGAGCGTCTGCACCCGCGCGAGGCCGCCGATCGTCCGCTCTGGGACGACGACGCGGTGGTCGAGGGCGGTCTCTCCGGACAGAGCTGGCCCGCCGAGGTCGCGATTCGCCTGGTGTCGCGCCCCCTGGTCTACTGGCTCCCGCGCGGCGCCGTCGCGTCCCTGGGGACCGAGGGAGAGTGCCTGTTGGGGTGGCGCGCCGGGGACGCCATCCTCGGAGACCTCGGCTAGCCCGCCCCCGCTGACCCGGTGGGAGACCTCGGCCAGCCCGCGCCAAGGACGCGTGACCGCTTGCTGCTTCGCCTGGCACGCTACGCCCGTCCCTACCTGGCGATCCTCGTCTTCGCCGTCGCCTGCGGAGCGGTCCACTCGGCGGCCCGGGTCGCGCGTCCCGCCCTGCTGAAACCGGTCTTCGACCACATCCTGTTCGCCGAGACGGAGGTCGGCGATCTCTCCTGGCCGGGCACCGCACGGGTGTGGAACACGGCGCTCTCGACGGCGGGTGACGCGCTGCGTTTCGGCGAACCCGCGGTGGGGGCCGGCGCGGCGGAGACCTTCTGGTGGGTGCTGCTCGCCGGTCTGCTGATCGGCATCGCGCTCCCGATCGCCCATTTCGGCCAGTCCTATCTCGTCGAGTACGCGATGGGCCGGCTGTTGATCGACCTCCAGCAGGACCAGTGTCGCAAGCTCCTGGCCCTCCCCCTCTCCGCCCACCAGGACATGCAGCGGGGCGACACGCTGACCCGCACGCTCACCGACGCCACCCGCGCCCAGGTCGCCCTGCGGATCTTCTTCGGCAAGCTCGTGCAATCGGGAATCGCGGTCGTGATGGGCGTCGGCGCGCTCTTCCTGCTCTCGTGGCAGCTCGCCATCCTCGTCGTGATCGTCGTGCCGATCGTCGCGGGGCTGGTGGCCTTCTTCAGCGGCCGCATCCAACGCGGGGCGCGTTCGCGTCAGGAGACCCTCGGCCAGGTGACCCAGCGTCTGATGCGCATCCTCTCGGGCATCAAGACGATCAAGGCCTACGGCGCCGAGGAGGGCGAGCGCTCCGCCTTCCGCGACGAGAACGAGCAGCTCTTCCGCCGCGCGCTGCGCGTGTTCCGCTACCGCTTCACCCTGCGGAGCCTGGTCGAGGCGATCACCCATCTGTCCTTCCTGGCGATCTTCGCCTTCGCGGTGTGGCTCGTGCTGCGCGGCTGGTGGGGCGTCACGGCGGGGAGCATCGCCGCGTTTGTCCCGATCGTGCTGAACACCCAGCGTCACGCCCGGGAGCTCACCAAGAACTGGGCCCAGCTCCAGGACGCGCTTCCGTCGGCCGCGCGCTTCTTCGAGCTCCTCGACCGGGGCGGCGAGGATCGAGACCGCCCCGACGCCCTCGAGCTCGACGCCATCCGAGACTCCGTGCGCTTTCGCGAGGTCTCCTTCTCCTACGGCCACGAGCCCGTACTGCAGGACGTGAGCTTTGCGATCGGCGTCGGCGAGACGGTGGCGCTGGTGGGGCGCACCGGCGCCGGCAAGACCACGTTGAGCGACCTGCTCCTCGGCTTTCGCACCCCCGACTGCGGGGTCATCGAGATCGACGGCGTCGACCTCGGGCGGTTTCGCCGCAGCTCGCTCCACCGACGACTCAGCGTGGTCACCCAGGAGCCCTTTCTCTTCGACGGCACGATCCGCCAGAACATCCAGTACGGCGATCCGGAAGCCGACGCCGCGCGCTTCGAGGCGGCGACCCGCGCGGCCCGGGTCGACGAGTTCGTGGCGGGCCTCCCGCTGGCCTACGACACGAACGTGGGCGAGGCGGGGGCCAAGCTCTCGGGGGGGCAGCGTCAACGCATCACGATCGCCCGGGCCCTGCTCTCCGACCCGGACCTCCTGATCTTCGACGAGGCGACCAGCGCCCTCGACGCGCAGAGCGAGCGGCTGGTGCAGGAAGCCACCGAAGCGCTCCTCGACGGTCGCAGCGTCCTCGTGATCGCGCACCGTCTCTCGACGGTGCGCGGGGCGGATCGCATCGTCGTGCTCGAGGGCGGGCGGGTGGCGGACACGGGCACCCACGAGGAGCTGATGGCGCGCGGCGGTCTCTACCGCGACCTCGTGGCGCTCCAGAGCGACGCCGACACCACCTCGTCGTAGAAGCCCAGGAGCTCGGTGGCGAAATCCTCGGGCCGAAACGCCGCCTCGGCCCGGGCGCGGGCGGCGCGACCCGCGCGCGCCCGGGCGATCTCGTCGACCAGCAGTCGCTCCCAGGCCTCGGCGAGGGCGGGGACCGATTCCTCGACCACGCTGCCACAGCCGGCGTCGCCCAGGATCTCCGGGAGAGCGCCCCGCCCGCTCACCACCGCGGGGAGGCCACAGGCCAGGGCCTCGAGGAGCGCGCGGCAGTGCCCGTCCGAGCCCGGCACCAGGAAGGTGAACACGTCGCAGGCCCGGAGCACGTCGACGAAGTCGCCCTCGCGGTATCCCGCGAGGTGGACGCGGTCGCGGATCCCGAGCCGGCGGGCCGGCGTTTCGACCACCTCGTGCTGTCGGGTTCCGCGGCCCACGACCAACAGCCGCGCCTCGGGCCGGCGGGCGAAGAGGGTTGCCGCGGCGTCGAGGAGCAGGTCGAAGCGGCGGTGACGCTGGGCCCGCGCCACGATGCCGATCACCCGGTGCTCCGGGCGCAGGCCGAGCGCTTCGCGCAGCGCGGCAGGCGCGGACCCCGGTCGGAATCGTTCGAGGTCGACGCTCCCGAGCCGCCCCCAGGTCGGCCGCCGGCCGCGCAGCGGGCGGATCCGGGCCGCGCTCCCGGGCGAGACACAGAGCAGGCCCTCGCAGCCGGGGCCGAGGAGCCAGCGGGTCCAGGGCGTGGCCGCCGGAGCTTCCGCGCGCCGCACGCTGCGGACGATGACGGGCCCGGGAGCGCGGCCCCGGGCCCGCAGGGCCAACAGGTGGTCGCGGGTGTGCCAGCAGTGCACGAGCTCGGGCGCGTCGTCGCGAAACAGCGCGGCCAGCCGCGCCACGTCCCTGCGATCGGCCAGCGGCCGCAGCCCGCGACGCCGACCCAAGACGAGCGCGCTCGTCACGCCGCGCTCGGCGGCCCGGGCGGAGAGGCTCTGGGGCGCGTCGGGCGGGGCTTCGGGGAACGCGAAGGAGACCCGGGTGCCCCGCTCGCGCAACGCGAGCCCGAGGCTCAGCATCGGCTCGGCGGGCCCGGTCCACTTCCAGTCGCTGGTGAGCTGGAGGACGTGCACGGAGACCGGCGGCGGCGCTACCCGCGGACCCGCTCCACCGAGAGCACCCCGCGGACCTTCTCGATCTTCAACATCACGTCGTTCAGCGTGCGCAGGTCACTCACCCAGAGATCGAAGTCCTGGACGGCCTGGTTGTTCTTTTCGGTGCTCACCCGCGCACCGCCGATGTTGATGCCTTCTCCCGAGATCGAGCGCGTGACCCGGGCCAGCAGCCCGGGCTCGTCGCGGGAGTGCACCCGTACCCGCACGCGTCGCGGCTCGGCGCTCTGCGCCTCCCACGACACCGGGATGCGTCGCTCGGGGTCGAGGGCGAAAGCGTGGTTGCAATCCCGCGTGTGGACCGTCACCCCGCGGCCCCGCGTGACGAAGCCGATGACGTCGTCGCCGGGCAGCGGGTTGCAACAGCGGCCAAACCGCACGAGCACGTCGGGGTAGCCGTCCACGCGAATCCCCGCGCGATCGCGGTCGGCGGTCGCGCCAGCGGGACGTGCCGGCGGCTCGCGCTCGGGCGGGGGCGTCGGCGCCTCGCCACGCAGTTTGGCGACGACCCGCGTCGTCGGTAGACGCCCGTAGCCGACCGCGGAGAACAGATCCTCGGGCGTCCCGAGGCCCTCCTGCCGCAGCACCTCGTCGAGCTCGCCGCGTTGCAACATCTTGGGGAGCGAGAGACCCGCACGACGCAACTCCTTCTCGAGGATGTCGCGGCCGAGCTCGCGGCTGTGGGCCTGCTCGGCGACCCGCACCGCGTGGCGGATTCGGCTGCGCGCGCGTCCCGACACCACGAACTCGAGCCAGTCCTTGCGCGGGAACTGGGCGTCGCTGGTGAGCACCTCGACGGTGTCGCCGTCCTCCAGGGGGTGACGCATCGCCACGAGCTTGCCGTTCACGCGGGCGCCGGCGCAGTGGTTGCCCACCTCGCTGTGGATCGCGTAGGCGAAGTCGACCGGCGTGGCGCCGCGCGGCAGGTTGATCACGTCGCCGCGGGGCGTGAACACGAAGACCTCTTCGGGGAAGAGGTCGACCTTCACCGAGTCGAGGAACTCGTGGGGGTCCGTCACGTCCTGGTGTCGCTCGAGGAGCTGACGCAGCCAGGCGAAGGTGCCGTCTTCGCCACCGCCTTCGGCCACCCCCTCCTTGTACTTCCAGTGCGCCGCGATCCCGAGCTCCGCGGCGTTGTGCATCTCCCGGGTGCGGATCTGGATCTCCATCCGGTCGCCCCGGGGACCGATCACCGCGGTGTGGAGGCTCTGGTAGCCGTTGGGCTTGGGCAGCGCGACGTAGTCCTTGAAACGCCCCGGCACCGGGCGCCAGGTGGCGTGGACGATGCCGAGCGCGGTGTAGACCTGCTCGGGACCCCCTTCGACGATCACGCGGAAGCCGACGAGATCGTAGAGCTGGTCGAGGGTGAGCCCCTGGCTCTCCATCTTGGTGTGGATCGACGCGATCTCCTTGGCCCGCCCCGTCACCTCGACCTCGAGACCCGCCTCGCTCAACCGGTCGCGCAGGATGCCGACGACCTCCTCGATGTCCTCCTTGCGCTCGCGGCGCTGGGCGCGCAGCGCGCTGCGGATCTCCTTCGCGTGCCGCGGCTTGATCGCCCGGAAGGCGAGATCGGTGAGCTCGCGGCGCATCCAATCGATGCCCAGGCGGTGCGCCAGGGGGGCGTAGATCTCGAGGGTCTCGCCGGCGACCCGGCGCCGGGCGTCCTCGCCCATGAACTCCAGGGTGCGCATGTTGTGGAGCCGATCGGCGAGCTTGATCAACAGGATGCGGATGTCCCGGGACATCGCCACGAGCATCTTGCGGAAGTTCTCGGCCTGACGTTCGCGGGCGCTCGTGAACTCGATCTTGGCGATCTTGGTGAGGCCTTCGACGAGAAAGCCCACCTCGTCGCCGAAGAGCCGGCGCAGCTCCTCCGGAGTGGTGAGCGTGTCCTCGAGGGTGTCGTGGAGGAGCCCCGCCGCGACGCTCGCCGTGTCCATCCGCATGTCGACGAGGATGCCGGCGACCTCGAGGGGATGGACCAGGTAGGGCTCGCCGGAGAGCCGCTGCTGTCCCTCGTGGACCTTGGCGGCAAAGACGTAGGCGCGTTCGAGGAGCGCGATGTCGGCCTCGGGGTGGGTCTCGAGCACCCGGTCGGCGATGTCGTTGAAGCGCAGCATCGTGGTTCCCCAGAGCGTAACGGACGGGCGGACGCCGGCCTCAGCGCTGCACCCAGTCGTCGAGGGGGGAGGACAGGCTGGCGCGCACCCGCTCGAGGGAACGCTCGGCGCGGACGGCGTCGGCGCGTCCGTCGCGTAGCGCCGCGACGATCTCGAGCACCGCCGTCACGGTGTCCTCGACGTTGTGGTTCACCACCAGGGCGTCGAAGTCGCCGGCCGCGCGAAACTCGACCTCGGCGATCTGGAGGCGCCGCGCGACCTCCGCGTCGCCGTCGGTCCCGCGCCCGCGCAACCGCGCCGCCAGCGCCTCGAGGGAGGGGGGCAGCAGGAAGAGCAGGTACGCGCCGACGCCGCTCCGGCGCACCTGGCCGGCGCCCTCCGTCTCGATCTCGAGGAGCACGTCGTGTCCGGCGTCGAGCTCGCGCAAGAGGGCGTCCCGGGAGGTCCCGTACAGGTTGCCACTGTACTCGGCGTGCTCGAGGAAGGCTCCGGCCGCCACCATCTCGGCGAAGGCGTCGCGGCTCAAGAAGTGGTAGTCGCGACCGTCCACCTCGCCGGCGCGCGGGGGGCGCGTCGTGTGGGAGATCGAGAAGACGATCCGCGGATCGCGACGCACCAGCTCGCGACACACGGTGGTCTTGCCCGTGCCCGAGGGCGCGGAGATCACCAGCGGGACTCCCCGCCTCACGTGTCCGCCCCCTCCTGGGCCTGTTCGACCCGGGCCGCCAGGGTTTCGGGGTTGATCGCCGACAGGACCACGTGGTCGCTGTCGGTGATGAGGATCGAGCGCGTGCGTCGCCCCTCGGTGACATCGATCAGCTTGCCCCGCTGCGCGGCCTCGCGACGCAGCCGCCGCATCGGAGCGGCGTGGGGGGCGACGATCGCGACGACACGGCTCGCCACGACGAGGTTGCCGTAGCCCACCGAGATCAGCCGCCGGGTCGCGAGCGGGGCCTCGCTGCGCGAGCGCAGCACCGGCGGCGCGCCACCCGGATCGAGGACCTCTTCACTCAACGTTCTGCACCTGCTCCCGCACCCGCTCGAACTCGTTCTTCAGCTCGACGACCAGGTGTGCCGCCGAAGCGTCGGAGATCTTCGAGCCGATCGTGTTGGCCTCCCGCGCCATCTCCTGGAGCAAGAAGTCGAGCCGACGCCCGAGAGCCTGTCCGGGCTGCGCGCCCTCGAGGAGCCCGTCGAACTGGTCGAGGTGACTGTGGAGCCGCACGATTTCCTCGGCGACATCGAGACGATCGGCGGCGTGGACGATCTCCTGGTGGATGCGCCCCTCGTCGACCGCGTCGATCTCCTCGGCGAGGCGCAGGGCACGACGCCGCAGCTTCTCCCGCACGGCCTCCTGCACCTTGTGGGCGCGTTCTTCGATCTGCTCGAGGTAGCCGCGCGAGCGCATCACCCGGTCGCGGAGGTCGCGGGCGAGGGCCGCGCCCTCGGCGGCGCGCATCGCGACCAGCGCGTCGAGCGCCGTGCCCAGCGCCTCGCTCGCCGCCGCGGCCAGCGCCTCTTCGTCGAAGTCGCGCTCGACCGGGCGCGCCACACCGGGGAGGGTCAGCAAGACGCGGGCGTCGACCCCGGCACCCAGCCCGTGCCGTGTCTCGAGGGCGCGCGCCGCTTCGAGGTACTGGTCGGCGGCGTCGAGGTTGAGCTCGATACGGTCGATCGGCGCCGCGCCCCCGGCGAAGCGCAGGCTGGCGTCCACCTTGCCACGGGCGATCCGCGCCGCGATCTGCGCGCGCAGCGCGGGTTCGATCGCCGCGAGCCCGCCGGGCACGCGAAGCCGGAGGTCGAAGTGGCGGTGGTTGACACTCCGGACCTCGATCGAGAGGGTCGCGCCCGCGACCTCGAACTCCGCATCGCCGTAGCCGGTCATGCTGTGGATCAAGACGTCTTCCTCGTCGCGTCGTGCACAGCCGGCAGCCGCTCGCGCACCGCTTCGGGGCTGGCGGTGGCCGCGCCCACCGTGGAGACGACGACACGGGTGTGCGCGCCGATCATCGAGCGAGACCTCTTGCCTCGAGCTCGGCGCGCGCGCGGTCTACGCGGTCGTCGGCTTTCTGGGTCTCGAGCCAGGCGAGAAGCTCTTCCAGCCCGTCGGCCAGGGAGACCTCGGGTGCGAAGCCGAGCTCGCTGCGGATGCGGTCGATGTCGGCGTAGCAGTGACGAATGTCGCCGGCGCGGTACTGCGCGGCGATCTCGGGCTCGCAGGAGAGCTGCCGCGCGCGGATCAACACGTCGGCGACCTCGCGAATGCTGGTGCGTCGGCCCGTGCCCACGTTGTACACCTGGCCCACCGCCTGGTCGCGCTCGAGGGCCAGGAGGTTGGCGCGGACGATGTCGGAGACGTGGACGAAGTCGCGGCTCTGGTTGCCGTCCTCGAAGATGAGGGGCGGGTTGCCGTTCTGCACCCGCGACGAGAAGATCGCGATCACCCCGGTGTAGGGGTTCGAGAGCGACTGCCGCGTGCCGTAGATGTTGAAGTAGCGCAGCGCCACGGTCGGAATGTCGTAGGCCCGCCCGACCGCCAAGAAGAGCTCTTCGTGGTCGCGCTTGGTGGTCGCGTAGACCGACGTCGGCGCCAGCACCTTGGTCTCGGCGGTGGGCGCGGGCACGAGCGGCGTCCCCCCGGCGTCGTAGAGCTCCCAGCGGCGGGCTTGGAGCTGCGCCTCGTCGCGCAGCGCGGGATACACCCAGGCCCCGGAGGCGTCGCGATAGGCCCCCTCGCCGTAGATCGACATCGAGGACGCGACCACCACGCGGCGCAGCTGCTCGCGCCGCGCCACCAAGGCCTCGAGCACGACGGCGGCCCCCAGGCTGTTCACCGACACGTAGTGCTGGATCTCGTACATCGACTGGCCGACGCCCACCGCCGCCGCCTGGTGAAAGACCGCCTCGACCCCCTCGAGCGCGGCATCGACGGCCGCGCGATCGCGCACGTCACCCACCCGCAGTTCGGCGTCCGGGTGGAGCACCGCCGGCCGCTTCCCCCCCGGTCCGTGGACCTGGGGGTCGAGGTTGTCGAGCACGCGCACCGTGTGGCCCGTCTCGATCAGCCGGTCCACCAGGTGGGAGCCCACGAACCCCGCGCCTCCGGTTACCAGGATCCTCATACCCCCGTCCCCACTCCTCCCACCTGGGTATCGGCGCGTCCTCGCACCCCCGAGAGTCCCCAGTCTGCGGGCCGTCCGGCGAGGTGCCAGCGGAGCAGCCCGACGCGGCCCGCCAGACGCTCGCGCTGGGAGGACGATACGAGGGCCAGCGGCGCCAGCAAGAGCGCCCCCAGGCCCAGCTTGACCAGGCGGACCCCCCGGACCGCGCGTTCCTGGGCGGGGCCGCGATTCTTGCGAAAGAAGCGGTACAGGGAGCGGTGGTACTCGATCCGGGTCGGGAGGGGGACCCGCTTCTTGGTGGAGGCGCCGTGGAGATGGACCAGGGCGGCGTCGGGGTGGTGGACCACCTGCCACCCTGCCCGCTTGACCTGGAAGCACCAGTCGGTCTCCTCGAGAAAGAAGAAATACTCCTCGGGGAGCCCGCCGACCCGCTCGAGCACGTCCCGTCGCACGACCATACAGGCCCCGAGGACGGCCTCGACGGTCAACGGCTCGCCGTGCTCGAAGCGTTTCGAGGGGTAGCGACGCGGCCGCAGCACCTCGAGCACTCCGCGCGGCACCACTTCGAGGAGCAGGCTCGGGAAGTTGTGGATGCTGTTCTGTTTGCGGCCGTCGGGGTAGAGGAGTTGTGGCCCGACGACGCCGACCTCCGGGTGCTCGTCGAGGTAGCGCACACAGGTCTCGAAGCCCCCGGCGACGAGCAGCGTGTCGTTGTTGAGGAAGCAGACGTGACGCCCCCGCGCGTGGGGGATGCCGGCGTTGTTTCCGGCGGCGAAGCCGCGGTTGTGGGGGAGCTCCACGTACTCGGCGAAGGGAAAGCGCTCGCGCGCGGCGGCGACGCTGCCATCGCTCGACCCGTTGTCGACGACGACGGTCTGGACCGCGAGCGCCCCGGCACCGAGCAGCTCGGTTTCGATCGACGCCAGACAGTCGAGGAGGAGCTCGCGACCGTTCCAGTTGAGCAGGATGATCGAGAGGTCCGTCACGACACCGACACCCCCGCCGCCAGCGTCTCGCGGGCCGCGCCGAGCACCGCGCGGGGCGCGATCGCGTGCATACAGCGGTGGTCGATGGGGCAGTGGCGGTGGTAGCAGGGGCGACACCCGACCTCGCTCTCGAAGACCCGAACGTGTTCGAGGTTGAGGGCGGTCTTCGCGATGCTGGTCGGGCCGAAGATCGCGATACACGGCACCCCGAGCGCGACGGCCACGTGCCGAGCCCCGGCATCGTTGCACACCAGCAGCCGCGCCCGGCGGACCACCGCCTTCAAGGTGCGGAGGTCGAAGCGACCGCACCAGTCGAGGGGCGCGCTGCGCGCGGCGGCCGTCACCCGCTCGGCCCGGGGGCGCTCCTCGGGAGCGCCCACCACGGCGACACGGACGCCGTCTCGGGCGAGCGCGTCCGCCAGCGAGGCGAAGGACTCCGGGGGCCAGCATTTCGACGGGCCGTAGGATGCGCCCGGCGCGAGCAGGGCCAGGGGCTCCTCCGCCCCGAGCGCGGCGTCGCGGGCGAGCCGCGCCGCGCGCTCCTCGCTTTCGGCGTCGACGAAGAGCTCGACCCGGGTGTCCTCCCAGTCGACAGCGTCGATCGTGTCCGCACCGGCGGCCGCGTCGGCGGCTGCGCGCACTACGCCGAGCACGTGCCGCTCTCGCGGGGTCATCGGTGGCGGGGCGGGCGTGGCATGGTCGAGGAGCCAGCGAGCCCCACCCCGCCGGTAGCCGACGACCCGCGCCACCCCCGAAGCGCGCATCAGCAGGGCGGCGCTCGTCGAGTCGGGTAGACACAGACCCAGATCGAAGCCACGGGCGCGCAGGACGAAGGCCTCGCGCAGCATCGACGCCACACCGCGGTGGTAGGACGCCACCGGCACGAGCTGGTCGATCCAGGGTGTCCCGCTGAGCAGCGCCAGATGCGCGGCGCGGGCGTGGAGCACGATCTCCGCGTCGGGGAAGAGCCGGCGCAACGCGCGGAAGCCCGGCGTCGCCATCACGAGGTCCCCGAGCCAGTTCGGCCCCCGCACGAGAATCCGTCGCGGCCGCTTCACCGGGTCTCCGCCAGCAGCGAGGCGACCGCGTCGTGGACGCGGTCGGCGTCGACGCGGCGCATACACGGTGCGGCGTCACAGCCGCGCCGACAGGGGCTGCAGGCCACCGGCACGCGCACGCTACGATGACGCGTTCCGGTGTAGGGCGCGTTCTCGACGGGATCGGTGGGGCCGAGGATCTGCACGACCGGCGTTCCGACCAGCGAGGCGATGTGGAGCGGACCGCTGTCGGCCCCCACGTAGAGGTGGCTCGCCTCGAGCAACGCCGCGAGCTGGGCGAGGGAGTCGGTCTCCGGCGCGAGCGCGGCGTGTCCTTCGGCCGCCGCCACGACGGCCCGGGCCATCGCTCGTTCCTCGGGGTCGGGCCCAAACGCGACGAGACACGGCAGGGTCTGCCGCCGGGCGAGCGCCGCGAAGCGGTCCGCCGGCCAGCGCTTGTGCGGGGCGTGGGCGCTCGTCCCCGGGTGGAGTAGGAGAAAGGGGCGATCCCGAAGCTCCGGAGCCAGCGCGGCTCGCAGCCACTCGCGGGCCGCGGCGGCGACGACGAAGGGGTGCGGGGCCGCGGCCGCGTCGGCCGCGAGAAAGCGCGCGAGGGCCTCGTTGCGCGCGAAACGGCTGCTGTGGGGATGGGAGAGCCGCGCGCGGTGGGTGGCGAAGAGCGCGGCGCCCTCCCGGGCGTAGGGCGCGGCGTAGGTGACCCGACGCGTGGCCCCGGAGAGTCGAGCCAGACACCCGCTCTTCAGGATCGAGTGGAAGTCGACCACCAGCTCGAAGCGACGCGCGCGCAACTCGGCGGCAAACGACGCGAAGACCCGGGCCGCGCGCACGACGCGCAACGCGCCCAGGGCGTCGCGGAGCGCGGGTCGTGGAAAGACCAGGACCTCGTCCACCCAGGGTTGCCCCTCCACCGCGCTCTGCGCCGCGGGCTCGACGAGCCACGACAAGCGGGCCGCGGGCCAGGCGCGTCGCAGGATCGACACCGCGGGCAGCGTGCGCACCACGTCTCCCACCGCGCCGAGTCGGATCACGAGCACGCGATCGACCGCGGGAAGCGAGTGCATGGGATTGAGACCCGCCGCGTCGATGGGAAGTCGTCCTGTGGTCGGGTCAAAAAGGCCGGCTAGGATAATCGCGCATGCGCGCATCCCCCACCCTCGCGCGTTCCCTGATCGCCGAGATTCTCCTGTACGCCGGGCTGGGCTCCTTCGCCTTCATCGGTCTGCTCCTGGTCCTGAACCTCGCCCACGAGCTCGAGGACTTGATCGCGGTGGGGCTGGCCCCGGCGGACGCGTGGGCCGTGCTGCGTTCGCTGATTCCGATCGTCGCGGGCTACGCCGCGCCGGTGGGTCTGCTCTTCGGCGTCCTCGCGGCGGTGGGCCGCGCCTCCGCCGACCTCGAAGTCGTCGCGATGCGCGCCTGTGGCCTGGGTGTCGGCCAGCTGCTCGTGCCCACGCTCGCCACGGCCCTGCTCTTCTCCGTGCTGACGGCCGTGTTGCTGATCCGCGTCGAGCCCCAGGCGCGTCTGGCGCTCCGCCACACGCTCCGCGATGTCGCGTCGCGGGGTGCCGTGGTCGAACCGGGCCGCTTTCGCAACGTCGCGGGACGGGTGGTCTACGTCGACGGACGCAGCGCCGACGGCCAGCTGGAGCGGGTGGTGATCTCCGACCGCAGCGTGCCCGGCCGCCCCTTCGTCGTCTTCGCGGAACGCGCGAACTTCCGGTTCGACCCCGAGACGGCGACGATCCATCTGGAGCTCTACTCGGGCAACATGATCTTCGACCCCGCCGAGACGATCCCGTCGGGTCCCGCCGACGTCGCGGCGGCGAGCGCACCCGGCGCGGTACAGCGGCTGGACTTCGAACACTTCGACTACGCCTTCGACGCGAGCCCGATCCTCGACATCGCCGCGTCGATCCGCCCTCGCGACCTCCCGTTGGGCGAGCTCGTCCGACGCATGCATCTCGCGCGGGCGGACGCGTTGCCTCCCCAGATCCGCCGGCGGAACGTGCACGAGTACGAGGTGCAATTCCACCGGCGGTTCTCGTTGCCGATCGCGCCGCTGCTCTTCGCTGCGATTGCTCTCCCCCTCGCGGTGCGGCGAGCCCGGGCCAACCGCGCCTGGGGCGTCCTCGCCTGTACGGCGATCGTGAGCGTGTACTACCTGGTCCTGACGGCGGGCGAGCGTCTCGCCGACCGTGGGACCCTCGCCGCGTGGCTCGCCTTGTGGTTGCCCAACCTGCTCTTTGCCGCGGCGGCCGCGGCCCTGTTGTGGCGCACACGGGGGGCGGAGCACTGAGCGCCGAGGCGCCGCGTTCGGACACCCAGGACGACACACCCCTCGACCTGCATCGCGGTCGGGGATGGCTCGCCGCCGTACACCCCGCGTGGCACGCGGCCCTCGGCGAGGCCGGGTGGTTGCAGTGCGCGCCCCTCGACGCCGGGTGCGCCGCGGAGCCCTTCGAGAGCGGGGTGGGAGGCGGTCGCGGGGGCGTCCTGCGGGTCCGTCTCGCTCCCGCGGCGATCGTCGTCCGCCCGGTGCGCCGGGGCGGTTGGCTGGGACCCGTCCTCGGGACTCGCCTCCTCGCCCCCACCCGGCCCCTCGCGGAGGCACGCGCGACGGAGACGTTGCGCAGACGCGGCGCGCCGGTGCCCCTTCTCGTCCTGGCGCTGGCCTGGCGACGTGGCCGCCTCGGATGGGAGGCGGTGGTCGCGACCCGAGAGGAACCGGGCGCTCGCAACGGCCGCGTCTGGCTCGAGACCCACGGGCGCTCTGCGGCCCGACGGCGCGCCGCCGAGGCCGCCGGGCGGGCGATCCGTCGCTTTCACGACGCGGGGGGGCGCCACCGCGACCTCCACCTCGGGAACCTCCTGGTGGCCGACGGCGCGGAAGGGCCCTCGGTCCGCGTGATCGACCTCGACGGCGCCCGGGTCGGGGCGTTGCCGTCCGCGCGGCGGCGGATGCGCGAGCTCATGCGGCTCTACCGATCGCTTCTCAAGGCCGACATTCCGGATCGCCGGAGACTCGCCGCCGCGGCGCTCCACGGGTACTGCGCCGGCGAGCGCGAGCTGCGTGGTGCGCTCTTGCGCTGGCGTGGCGTCGAAGCCCTGCGCGTCGCGGTCCACCGCCTCGCGTATCCGAGCTGATCGGCGGCGCGATCCACCGCCTCGCCTACCCGCGCTGATCGGCGGCGCGATCCACCGCCTCGCCTACCGGCGCTGATCGGCGGCGCGCAGTCGGTCGACCAGCCATCCGCGAAACGCGTCGGCGTCGTCGACCTCGAGCTCGACACCCAACACCCAGATCTCGGCGTCATCGATCCACGCGGGATCGAGTTTGAGGGCGTCCTTCTCCGTCGTGATCCAGAGCGAGGCCTCCTCGCCGAGGCCGCGCAGGTCGCCGCATTCGTAGGGGTGGTGGTCGGGGAAGACGCGCTCGGTGTGCACCCGAGCGCCAAGCCCCTCGAGGGTGCGCAGTAGCGACACCGGCTGCGCGATCCCACAGAGCATGCCCACCGCGGTGCCCCGGAGCCGCGTCAGGGGCAGCGGTGCCGTGTCGTC
>JANQRO010000325.1 GCA_028284525.1 Myxococcota bacterium
GTCGAGGAGCTCGCGGGAGAAGGAGTACCCGTAGGTGTAGGACTCGGAGTCGAAGCGCGCGCCCGGATAGCGGTTGTTGTACCAGGTGCCACCCAGATCCGCGGCGGCTTCGAGGACCGTGGCCTTCACCCCGAGGTCGGCGAGGCGCTTGATCTGGTAGATCCCCGCGACCCCGGCTCCGATGACGATGACTTCGAACTCGCGCTCGACCTGCATAGGACCTCTCCTCGGTCTACCCGTTGGTATATCAAGATACTAGATCGTCGTGGCGCTGACCAGCGCCCCGTGCGCGAGCGCGGGTGCGAGGGGCGGCGGACGACGTACGGGAGCGAGGATGCGCTAGAGCGGGACGCGCCCGGGGTCGAGCCCGAGGAGCACCTTGCCATACACCTGCGAGGAGGTGTCGAGGTCGATCATGGCGTGGGTGCGGGCCATGGTGAGGTCGCGGTAGGCGCGCTGCAGCGCGCTCTCGTCGAAGGCGGCGCGGGCACCGGAGGCCTCCACCAGCTCCGCCGCGGCATCGTGGCTGAGCTTGCAGACGTAGGCCGCCTGGAATCGCGCCCGGGCGCGCAGCGGAATCGAGTCGCCACCGGAGGCCGCTTCTTCGAGGAGGCCCAGGGTGTCGTCCAGCATCGCCTCCGCCGAGCGCACCTGCGCGTCGGCGAGAGCCACTCGCATCTGGAGGCCGGGTCGCTCCAGCTTGGCCGAATGCATGTAGCGATCCTCTTGCACGCGGGTGCGCGCCACCGCGTCGTCCAGGGCCGCCCGCGCGATCCCCACCATCACCGACGCCAGGTGGGAGGAGAGCCCGGGGACGATCGGCGTCCGGTACACCGTGGTGGCGTGTCCGGCGAGCTCCTCGCTCTCGTTGCGGAAGAGGGTGCCGCTGCGGACCCCGCGGTGCCGGGGCACGAACACGTCGTCGGCCACCAGGGTCACACTGCCGGTGCCGCGCAGGCCGAGGGTGTGCCAGTCGTCCAGCGCCACCAGGTCGGCCATCGGCACCACGACGTGGTGGGGAACGCGCCCCGTCTCGCTCACCTCGAAGGTGCCGAGCATCGCCCAGTCGCCGTGGGGCGTGCCGCTCGCGAAGGGGAAGCGGCCCCGCAGGCGCCACCCGCCGTCGGTCGGCGTCATCTCCCCGGTGTTCGCGAGCGAGCCGGGAAAGACACCATCGGGGCCCTCGGCGTTCACCTCCTCGCGCGCTTCCCGCGGAAAGGCGCCGAGCACCATGTCGTGGGCCGTCGACACCATCAGCACCCACGCGGCGTTGGCGTCGTAGCGGGCGGTCTCCCGTGCGCACTGGGACATGGCGCGCAGGTCGCGCTCGTCGCCCCCGAGACTCTTGGGCACGAAGAGCCGGAACAAGCCCGCACGCTGCATCGCGGCCACGCTCTCGGGCGCGAGCTGGCGAGCGGCTTCGGAGGGCTCGACCCCGCGGCGCAACACGTCGGCGAGGGCGGGGTCGACCGTGGGGAGGGCGGTGTGCACGTCGGTCATGGGGAAGACGGTAGCCCGCGCCAGGCCGCTTCGGTCCGCGACCGGTGTAGACTGGCGCGACCGAGCCTTCGATGCGGAGCGCGCGATGCCGCGTCATCGTCGCTCCGGTCGCGTCACCCCGACGTGTGGCGGGGTATCGTCGCGCCCCAGCGGGACGCGAGGATCGTGGGATGAAGTTCGGCATCACCGTGAGCCAGATCCACGAGGTCGACCTCGTCGTGCGTGCCGAGGCCCAGGGCTACGACTTCTGCTGGGTATGGGACAGCCCGATGATCCGCTCGAATCTGTGGGCGCTGCTCGCCCTGGTGGCGGATCGCACGCGTCGCATCGCCGTGGGCTCCGGGGTGGCCGTGCCGGCGCTGCGCTTGGCGCCGGTCACCGCCAACGCCATCGCCACGATCAACGCGTTGGCGCCCGGGCGCACCTTCCTCGGCCTCGGCACGGGCAACACCGCGCTCCGCGCGATGGGTCAACACCCGATGCGTCTCGCCGACTTCGAGACCCACCTCCGGGTGATCCGCGGGCTCCTCGCCGGCGAGCGGGTGCGCTACGAGCGGAACGGACGCGCCGAGGAGATCGCCTTCCAGAGCCTCGACCTCGGCCCTCTCAACCTCGACGACCCGATCCCGATCCACGTGGGCGGCTTTGGCCCGAAGGCCCAGGCCCTGGCGGGCGCCTACGGCGAGGGGCTCATCACCGGGATCCCCCGCGGCGGCGCGATCCCCGAGGCCCTCGCCAACGTCCGCCGCGGTGCCGAGGGTGCGGGGCGCTCGCTGGAGGGATTCGAGGTCTTCGCGCTGGTGAACCTCGTGCTCCTACGCCCCGGCGAGACCCTGCGCTCCCCGCGTGTCCTCGAGGAGGTGGGCTCCTCGGTGCTCGTGAACATCCACTTCCTCTACGACCGCTACCGCGAGACCGGCGCGTCGCCACCCCCGTACGCGGCGGCCATCTGGGACGAGTACCTGGCCTTCCGCGAGCGGCGCGACGCGGAGCGCTCCTTCACCGAGGCCCACCACAGCCACTACGGCCACCTCGACCCCGAGGAGGCGCGCTTCGTCACCCCCGAGATCCTGCGCGCCTTCTGTATCGCCGGGGGCCCCGACGAGATCGTCGAGCAGCTGCGGGGCCTCGAGGCCCAGGGCCTCAGTGGGATCAACTTCATCGCTCCCGCCGAGCGGCAGTACGCGCTCGCCGAGGAGTTCTCCCGCGAGGTGATCGCGCGGATGCGCTAGCCGGCGCACGCTGGCTTGGTCGCGCGCTCACCGCGCGATCGGCGAGCGCTTCACCACCTTCCCGCTCCCGGGCTCGGCGGAGACCGCGCCGTTCTCGTAGACGATGTCGCCGCGGCGCAGGGTCATGCGCGGCCAGCCGGTGACCTCGGTGCCGGCGTAGAGCGAGTAGCCGGTGTTCGAGAGCACATCCTCGTCGCGGATCGTCCGGGTGGCATCCGGGTCCCAGAGCACGAGGTCGGCATCGGAGCCCACGTCCACGGTGCCCTTCTGGGGATAGAGGCCGAAGAGCTTGGCGGTGTTGGTGGAGGTGACAGCCACGAACTGCTCGCGGGTGAGACGCCCTCCGCGCACGCCTTCCGAGAAGAGCATGGGGAGCATCACCTGGAGGTTGTTGGTGCCGGGTCGCGGTGACTCGATGGTCAGCGTCGGGTCCAGCTTCTCGGCGCGGGTCCAGGGCGCGTGGTCCGTAGCGACGGTGTCGACGCTCCCCGAGGCGAGCCCCTCCCACAGGGCGTCACGGTCGCTGGCGGCGCGGATCGGCGGAAACCCCACGTAGAGCGCGCCGTTCGGGCCCGCGTACCGCTCCTCGGTGAAGTGGAGATAGAGGGGTCGGGTCTCGGCGTAGACGGGTAGGGTGCCGCGCGCGGCGGCGATCGCCTCGAGGGCACGCCCCGACGAGAGGTGCACGATGTAGATCGAGGCCCCCGTCGTCTCCGCCATCGCGATCGCCCGCTGGGTGGCGACGAGTTCGGAGACCACCGGCCGGCTCTTGGTGTAGTGGTCGAGGGAGGTCTTGCCCTCGGCGACGAGGCGTTCGATCGCGTAGTCGAGGGTGTGGGCGTCCTCGCAGTGGATCGCGATGCGGACGCCGTTGGCGCCGGCGGCCTGCATCAGCCGGAGAAACCCCGCGTGGTGGGGTTCGAAGGTCTCGAAGGGCATGAACACCTTCACCGAGGGCTGGCCCGCGGCCGCGAGATCGGCCACCTGGGCGACGGCTTCGGGGCTCGGCTCGAGGATCGTCGTGTGCAGGAAGACGTCGACCATGCTCTGGTCCCGGGCCAGCGCCGCCTCGCGTTCGAGGGTCGCCATCGGGAGCTCGCCCTCGTGGGGGAAGGCCATGTGCCCCACGGTGGTGATCCCCCCCGCGAACGCCGCGCGGGACCCGCTCGTGAAGTCGTCGGCAAACCGGAAGACGTCGGCGATGGGGGCGAGGTGCACGTGGGGGTCGACGCCACCCGGCATCACCAGGAGCCCGGTCGCGTCGACGACGCGCTCCCCCGAGGCGGGGGAGAGGCTCCCGACCTCCGTCACGACCTCGCCGCGCACCCGCACGTCCGCGCGCTGCGAGCCGTCGGCCCTCACCACCGTGCCCCCCCGAATCAGGAGATCCTCGGCGGGCGCGGCGCCGGCCACAGCGAGGACGAGCCCGAGCGTTGCGATCCACCAGAGGTCGAGACGCTGCGACACGGGGAGCCCTCCTGTCGGTGCCGGGTGGGGACATGGTAGTGCGGTGCGCCCGCGCTTTCCGCGCTCGCGACGCTCGCGTGGACGGGAGCCGGAGGGAGACGGCGCTTCGCTACCCTGTGGGCGGCACGCGGCGGAGGCGCCATGTCCATCGAGCTCAACCACACGATCATCCAGACCCACGACAAGGCCGAATCGGTCCGCTTCTACACCGAGATGTTCGGCTTCGAGTATCGGGGAGATTTCGGTCCGTTCGCGCCGATCTCGATCCCGGGTCAATCGCTCACCCTCGATTTCCTCGACGACCGCGACACCTTCGACCGCCAGCACTACGCGTTCAAGGTGAGCGAAGACGTCTTCGACGCGATCTTCGAGAAGATCGTGGCCCGGGGGCTCCCCTACGGCTCCGAGCCCTGGAACGACACGGACGGCAAGACCAACGCCTTCAACGGAGGTCGCGGCGTCTACTTCCGGGACCCGAGCGGCCATCTCCTCGAGATCCTGACACGAGACTACACCCCGGCGATGTTCGAGGAGATGTCCTCTCCCGAGGCCGCGCCGGACTGGAAGCGTTCGGACTAGGCCCTCCGCTCCCCGCGCGTATGACTCGGGTCATACCCGCCCCCGGGGCCACCGAGGGATCCTGGTGTTCCCCATCCACCACCAGGAGTGCGCGATGCACGTCGGAACCCTCGTCGTCTTCCAGAATCCCGGGCGCTTGCAGCAGAGCGATGCGGAGATGTATGGCCGCGAGCTTCGGATCGCGGACCAGGCGGAAGCCCTGGGGTTCGACTCGTTGTGGAGCGTCGAGCACCACTTCACCGACTACACGCTGTGCCCGAACCCGGTGACCTTCGCCGCGTACATGGCCGGTCGCACCCAGCGGATCCAGCTCGGAACGGCGGCCATCATCCTCCCGTGGCACAAGGATCCGCTGCGGGTGGCCTCCGACATCGCGATGCTCGACAACCTCGCCCCGGGCCGGATCCTCGTGGGACTCGGTCGGGGGATCGGACGCGTCGAGTACGACGGGTTCGGAATCGACATGAACGAGTCGCGAGAGCGCTGGTTGGAATCCCTCGACATGATCCTCCGCGCCCTCGACACGGGCCGCATGGAGGTCCACCACGGCAAGTACTTCGACCAGAACGTCCCCCGGGACATCCGGCCGGCACCGATCGGCGATCTCAAGGAGCGGCTCTTCCTGGTCTCGATCTCACCGGACACCGTGCCCTTTGCGGCGCAGTACGGCGGGACCCTCATGACCTTTGCCTTTGGTCCCTGGGAGCAACGCGCCCCGGACGTCGAGCGCTACCGGGAGATCTACGAGAAGGAGCACGGCATCCAGGCGCCGCCCACCTCGGCCAACATGTTCGTCTACTGTCATCGCGACGCCGCCAAGGCCCGCGACATGGCCGCGCAGTACATGCGCGATTACTGGCAGTCGGCGATCGACCACTACGAGATGAGTGGCGAGCACTTCGCCGACGCGAAGAGCTACGAGTACTACGCCGAGGCCGCACAGGCGTTGCGGGACGACCTCGAGGGCATGAAGGACGGCTTCGTCGACCTGCAGCTCTGGGGCACGCCCGCGCAGTGTCTCGAGCGGATCGAGGCCGTGCGGGACGCGGTCGGTCCCATCCAGATCAACGGGTGCTTCAGCTACGCGGGCCTCGACTACGGCGAGGCGGAGGCGAGCATGCGGCTCTTCGCCGAGGAATGTCTGCCCGTCGTGAAGGACTGGTAGGCGGGCAGGGGGAGCGGAGCCGATGGAGACGGGCGACACCCGGGGGCTGCGGGTCGCGGTGATCGGCGCCGGGATGGCGGGCATCCTGGCGGCGATCAAGCTGCGCGAGGCGGGCTACGACGACGTCGTGGTCTACGAGAAGGCCGATCGCCTGGGGGGGACCTGGCGCGACAACACCTACCCCGGGCTCGCCTGCGACGTGCCCGCCCATCTCTATACGTACTCGTTCGCGCCCAACCCGGAGTGGAGCCACAAGTTCGCCCCGGGCGACGAGATCCAGCGCTACTTCGAGGACGTCGCCGAGCGCTTCGAGGTCGACAAGCGGGTGCGCTACCGCAAAGAGCTCGACGCGGCGGGCTTTCGCAACGGTCGTTGGCAGCTCGAGTTCCGCGACGGCAGCCGCGACGACGTCGACGTGCTGATCGCGGCCACGGGCGTCCTCCACCATCCCTACGTCCCCGAGCTCCCGGGTCTCGACGACTTCGCCGGCGCCTCGTTCCACAGCGCGCGTTGGGATCACGACGTGCCGCTCGACGGACGCCGCGTGGGCGTGGTGGGCACCGGGTCGACGGCGATCCAGATCACCTCGGCGCTGGTCGAGCGGGCGGCGCGCTTCGTGCTCTTCCAACGCACCGCCCAGTGGGTGATGCCGGGGGACAATCCGGCGTACAGCGCGGCGGAGCGCGCCCGGTTCGAGCGCGACCCGGCGCTCCTCGGGTCGCTTCGCGAGGAGCTCCACGTCGGGATGATCGACGCGATCGCCAACGCCGTGATCGACGCCGAGTCGCCCGAGATGAAGGCGATCGAAGACGCCTGTCTCGCGAATCTCGAAGACCACGTCCGCGATCCGGAGCTCCGCGAAGCCCTTCGGCCGAGCTACCGCGCCGCCTGCAAACGGCTGATCTTCTCGCCGGACTTCTACGAGAAGATCCAGCACCCCAACGCCGTGCTCGTGACCGAGGCGATCGAGCGGATCGAGCCCGAGGGCGTGCGGACCCGCGATGGGGTGCTGCACCCGCTGGACGTGCTGGTCCTCGCGACGGGGTTCCGACCCGACCGCTTCATCCGGCCGGCGGTGGTCCGGGGCCGCGGTGGGGCCGACCTCGACGAGGTGTGGTCCCACCACCCGGTCGCCTA
>JANQRO010000336.1 GCA_028284525.1 Myxococcota bacterium
TCAGCGCCCCTTCGAAGCCCGCCGAAAAGAACTCGATCTTGCCGTGGCCGTAGGGGTGGTTGCGGTCGGCGGGGCGGAGCGCGACGCGCAGCGAGGTCAGCAGGAGAAGCGCCGCGACGACGTTCACCACCGACTCGAGGGCGTCGGAGAGCACAGCGACCGAGCCGGTCGTGGCCCACGCCGCCCCCTTCAACGCGAGGATCACCAGACCCGTCCCGAGGGAGAGACGGGCCGCGGCGAGTCGCCGAGCCCCCCGTTGCGGCTCCATGCTGCGAGTCTAACGGCGTCCTGCGCGGGGGTGCGCGCGCCCGAGCGGCGGGGCGGCCGCCGCTAGACTGATTTGGCGATGGCTTTCGACCCCCACGCGCCCAGCCTCCGCACCGAGATCCCCGGCCCCCGCTCCCGCGAGCTGGCGGAACGACTCGCGCGGGTCGAGAGCCGCAACGTCACGGCGCTCCTCCCGGAAGCCCCGATCTTCTGGGAGCGCGCCGAGGGCTCGCGGGTCTGGGACGTCGACGGCAACGGCTTCATCGACCTGGGCGGCGCCTTCGGGGTCGCCAACGCGGGGCACGCCCACCCCCGCGTGGTCGACGCCGTCCACGAGCAGAGCGCCCGGCTCCTCCACGGGATGGGCGACGTGCACCCGTCGCGGGTGAAGGTCGAGCTCCTCGACCGGCTGTCGACGCTCTTTCCGGGGGGCGGCGGTTCCAAGGGCGTCCTCGGGAGCTCCGGAAGCGACGCCATCGAGACCGCCCTCAAGACCGCGATGCTCGCGACGGGCCGCCCGGGTGTCGTCGCCTTCGAGGGCGCCTACCACGGCCTCTCCCTCGGCGCCCTCGACCTCACCTCCCGGGACGACTTCCGCCGACCCTTTGCCGCGCGCCTCGCGGGACACACCCGCTTTCTGCCCTACGGCGAACTCGACCCCCTGCGCGCCGTCGCCGCCGACGCGATCGGGGCGGTGGTCGTCGAGCCGGTGCAGGGTCGGGGCGGGGAGCGCGTCCCGCCCCGCGGCTTCCTCGCCGGGCTCCGAGCGCTCTGCGACACGCGGGGTTGGCTGCTCGTCGCCGACGAGGTCTATACCGGCTTCGGTCGCACCGGTCGCTGGTTCGCCTGCGAGCACGAAGACGTCGTGCCCGACCTCCTCTGTGCCGGCAAGGGGCTTGCGTCGGGGGTGCCGCTCTCGGTCTGTCTGGGGCGACGCGAGCTGATGGACGTCTGGCCGACCTCGTCGGGAGAGGCGCTCCACACCCAGACCTTCCTGGGCCACCCCGTCGCCTGTGCGGCGGCCCTCGCGTCGATCGCGGTGCTCGAACACGAGGGGCTCGTCGAACGCAGCGCCACCCTCGGCGCCGAGACCCTCGAGTGGCTGCGAAAACGGATCGAGTCGTCGCCCCGGGCGGCGCAACGCATCGCCGAGGTGCGGGGCCGCGGGCTGATGATCGGGATCGTCGGCCGGGGCGACCACGCGCTGCGGGCCTGCCGGCACGCACTCCACCGCGGGGTGATCGCGTTGCCGTCGGGTCCCGAGGGCGAAGTGCTCTCGGTGACGCCGCCGCTCTCGATTCCGGAGCCGGTGCTGCGCGCCGGGCTCGAGATCGCCGTTGCCGGGTTCGAGTCGTGAGCCCGTCGCCGCGCCGCGCCGTCGAGGCCGAGCTCATCGGGTGGATGCGCGAGGCCGACCCCGGGCCCGACGAGGCGCGCTTCGAAGCCCTCGCGCTTCGCCTCTTCCGCTTCCAGGCGACCGCCTGCCCACCCTACGCCGCCTACCTCGCACGGCTCGGTGTCGAGCCGGACGGGGTCGAGCGCTGGCGCGAGATCCCGGCGGTGCCGACCGGTGCCTTCAAGACGCTCGACCTCTGCTGTTTTCCCCCGCAGCGCGCGGTGCGCGTGTTCCGCACCAGCGGCACCTCGACCGACACGGCGGGTCGTCTGCTCCTCGACACCCTGGCGCTCTACGACCACTCGCTGCGCCCGAGCTTTCGGCGCGGCCTGCTCCCCGACCTCGACACCGGCGACCGGCTCCCGATCCGCGTGCTGGCCCCCGCGCCCGGAGAGAGCCCCGACTCCTCGCTCTCCTACATGTTCGGCGCGGCGATCGCCGAATGGGGCGACGAACGGAGCGGCTTCGACGTGGTGGAGGGTGTGCTGCGCACAGACGCCCTCCGCGAACGCGTCGCCGCGTTGCGCGAACCGGCGCTCGTGTGCGGAACCGCCTTCGCGTTCGTCCACTGGCTCGACGCCCTCGCGCGGGAGGGCGTGCACCTCGACCTCCCCACCGGCAGCCGGCTGATGGAGACCGGCGGCTTCAAGGGCCGCTCGCGGAGCGTTCCCCGGCCGGAGCTCTACGCCGCCCTGGAAACGCGCCTCGGCATCCCGAGCGAGCGAATGGTGAACCAGTACGGGATGACCGAGCTCGGCTCCCAGTTCTACGACAGCGTCCTGTGCGAGCCGGGACCACGCCGCAAGCTCGAGCCGCCCTGGGCCCGGGTCCGCATCGTCGACCCCGACAGCGGCGAGGAGATTCCCGACGGGCAGGTCGGGGTCGTCGAAATCGTCGACCTCGCGAACACCGGAAGCGTCCTGGCGCTGCGCACTTCGGACCTCGGTCGCCGCATCGCGGTGCCGGGGGGGAGATCGGGCTTCGACGTCCTGGGACGGGCGGAGGGGGCCGAGGTGCGCGGTTGCTCGGTCGCGGCCGACGCGATGCTCTCGTGAGGGCGCGGGTCGCGGACACGCTCGAGGCGCTTCGCGCGGCGAGCGCCGAGCTGGTCGCGCTCTCCCAGGGCGAGCGCACCGAGCGGGTCGGCTCCCTACTCGACGCCTGGAGCCGACGCGACTCCCCCTGGCAGAAAGCACTCGTCGAAGCGCTGCCCGCGGCGACGGGGTTCTCCCCCGAGATGATCGCCGAGGCCGCTGCGGCGGGCTTCGCCCCGCTCGACGGAGCGGCTCTTCGTCGTCTCGCCCCCGCGACCGCACCTCCCGCCGGCGCACCGCCCTCGGTCGTCGGCGCGGTGCTCGCGGGCGCGATCCCGATGCCGACCCTGCTCTCGGCGGCCCTCCCGCTGTGCGCTGGCCGCGGCGTCGCGCTCAAGCCGAGTGCGGGCGATCCGGTGTCGCCGCGCTTGGTGGTCGAGTCGGCGGCCGCGCTCGATCCGCTGCTCGGCCGCTGTCTCGCCGTGGTCACCCTCGACGCCGATCCCGATGGCCTCGACGCCCTGTTGCGCGCCGACCTCGTCGAGCTCACCGGATCCGACGAGAGCGTGAGGCAGCTCGCCGGGCGCGCGGGCCCCGGCGCGACGGTGATCGAGCACGGGCACCGATTCTCCGCCGCCGTGATCGGAGGCCCCGCGACCCACGGCGACGCCCTCGGCGCCACGGCCGCAGCGCTGGCCCGCGACGTCGCGCGCTGGGACCAGCTCGGATGTCTGTCGCCGGTCGGGGTATGGGTGGTCGATCCCCAGCCCCACGTCTGGGACGACGTGAGCGAAGCCCTCGCTGGGGCCCTCGCCGAGGCCGAGAGGCGTTGGCCGCGGGGCGAGCTCGACATCGGCGCCCGCAGCGCGCTGCGTCACGGGCTCGAGACCGACGCGATGCGCGAGGCCGCGGGTGCCGGGGTTCGCGTCCTCGAGGGCGACGCCTGGTGCGTCGTGCGCGAGGCCGAGCCCTCGCGCCGTCCGGGGCCCCTCTATCGAACGCTCCGGGTGTACCCGGCACGAGACGTCGACGACGTCTGCGGGGCCTTGCGCGTCGACGCCGCACAGCTGGCGGCGCTGGCGGTGTCGGGGCTCGGAGACGACGAGCGCAGCGCCCTCGCGACGCTGCACCCGTCACGGGTCTGCGAGCCGGGCGCTCTGCAGACCCCGCCGCTCTCGTGGCCTCGCGACCACCTGGATCCCCTCGGCGTGTTCGCCGGGGGCCCAGAGCGAAGCTTGCTCCGATGAGTCCCACGCGGCGGCCGGCGGCCTTCTTCGATCGAGACGGCGTCCTCGTCGAGGACTCGGGCTACGTCTCCGACCCCGCCGATCTGGTGTGGATCCCGGGTGCCGGCGAGGCGCTGGCGCGGGTGCGCCGCGCGGGATTCTTCGTCTTCGTCGTGACCAATCAGTCCGGTGTCGGCCGGGGCTACTACCGGGAGGAGGACGTCGACGCGCTCCACGCCTTCATGCAGCGCGAGCTCGGCGACGCAGTCGACGCCTTTCGCTACTGCCCCCACCATCCCGAGGCGCCGGTCGCTCGCTACCGACGGCGCTGTCGGTGTCGCAAGCCCGCGCCGGGAATGATCGAGGACCTGCTCGCGGCGTTTCCGGTGACCCGGGCGACGAGCTTCCTGGTCGGCGACCGCGACACCGATCTCGAAGCCGCGCGGGCGGCCGGGGTCGAAGGAGTGCGCTTCGCCGGGGGCTCCCTCGACGCGTTGATCGAGGAACTTCTGCGGACGCGTCCGTGAGCGTTGCGACGCCGCCGGCGTCGACCCGCCCCGCCGGGTGAACCCGGTTCAGCGCAACGCGGCCAGCCCCCGCACCCAGTCGAGGAGGGCGCCGGATTCCACGGAGGCCGTGAGCGGGTGGTCGTCGTCCACCTCGATCAAGTGGACCTGCGAGGGATCGCCCGCCGCCGCGAGGCGACGGCTGTCCTCGGGGTCGACGACGTCGTCCCGCAGCCCGTGCACGATCCAGACGGGCACCGCGTCGGGGAGCGCGGGGGCGAGTCCCAGTCGCTCCGCCGCCTGCGCCAGCAGCAGGGTGGGGCCGCTCCACGCACCGCGCTGGAGCAACGCCACCGCCACCGCGCCGCCAAACGACGAGCCCACCAGCACCTCCGGTGCGAACGCCTCGAGACAGCGTCGCTGCACCTCGACACAGCCCTCGAAGTCGCTCGTATCCATCGCGGGAGTGCGGGCCTCGAAGTGCTCGGCCAGGAGGCGGGCCTTGGTGCCCTGGGGGCTCCCCTCGAGCCCGTGGATGAACTGGACCTTCGTCACGTCGTCTCTCCGCGCCGGATCACCGGCTCTTCCCCTCGGGGGTTTCGCTGTGTTTGATAAGGGACTGTTTAAGTACTCTATTTACAGGACCGATTTGGTCCCGTATTGTTCCGGACCTTGGAGGCGCCGTCATGCTTCGCATGAGCCGATTGACCGACTACGGGATCCTGCTCCTCGCCCACCTCGCGGCGGGCGACGAGCTGCGCAACGCCCGCGAGCTCTCGGAAGAGACCGGGCTCCCCGGCCCGGCGGTGAGCAAGCTCCTCAAGCACCTCACCCGCGAGGGCTTTCTCGAATCGCAGCGCGGCACCAAGGGCGGCTATACGCTGGCGCGACCCGCGGACGAGATCTCGGTCGCCGCGGTGATCGACGCCCTCGAAGGACCGATCGCGCTCACCGAATGCTCTGCCCATCCGGGCGTGTGCGAACGCGAATCCCAATGCCAGATGCGAGCGCCGTGGCAGCGGATCAACCAGGCCGTGCGTCACACCCTCGAGACCATCTATCTCTCGGAGCTCGTGGCTCGGCCTTTCGCCCTCCCCACGGTCGACCTCCTCGCAACACCCACGGCCGAAATCTCGTCGTAGTCCGCGCCCACCCACCGCGCGGCCGCTAGCGCCGCCACAGGAGACCCGATGTCCTCCGCTGACCTCGAACAGCTCGCCAACGAACAGTACAAGTGGGGCTTCACCACCGATGTCGAGCAGGAGATCGCCGAGCCGGGCCTCGACGAGGACGTGATCCGCGTCATCTCCGCCAAGAAGGGCGAGCCCGAGTGGCTCCTCGACTGGCGGCTCGAGGCCTTCCGTCGCTGGCAGACGATGGAAGAGCCCCACCACTGGCCCAAGGTGGAGTATCCGCCCATCGACTATCAGGCGATCCGCTACTTCGCGGCGCCCAAGAAGCAGGTGCTCGAGAGCCTCGACGATCTCGACCCGGAGATCCGCGAGACCTACGAGAAGCTCGGCATCTCCCTCGAGGAGCAGAAGCGGCTGGCGGGCGTCGCGGTCGACGCGGTGTTCGACAGCGTCTCGGTCGCCACGACCTTCAAGGCCGAGCTCGAAAAGCACGGCGTGATCTTCTGCCCCTTCTCCGAGGCCGTCCACAAGGCGCCCGAGCTCGTGCAGAAGTACCTGGGCTCGGTCGTCCCCGTCGGCGACAACTTCTACTCGGCGCTCAACTCCGCGGTCTTCACCGACGGTTCCTTCGTGTACATCCCGGAGGGCGTGCGCTGTCCGATGGAGCTCTCGACCTACTTCCGGATCAACGCCCAGGAGACCGGGCAGTTCGAACGCACGCTGATCGTCGCCGATCGCGGGAGCTACGTGAGCTATCTCGAGGGTTGCACGGCCCCGATGCGTGACGAGAATCAGCTCCACGCCGCGGTCGTCGAGCTCGTCGCCCTGGACGACGCCGAGATCAAGTACTCGACGGTGCAGAACTGGTACCCCGGAGACGACGAGGGACGCGGCGGGATCTACAACTTCGTGACCAAGCGCGGCAAGTGTCAGGGTGCGCGGTCGAAGATCTCGTGGACCCAGGTCGAGACGGGCTCGGCCATCACCTGGAAGTACCCGAGCTGCATCCTGCTGGGCGACGACTCGATCGGCGAGTTCTATTCGGTCGCGCTGACCAGCAAGTGTCAGCAGGCCGACACCGGAACCAAGATGATGCACGTCGGCAAGAACACCCGCAGCACGATCATCTCCAAGGGCATCTCGGCAGCGCGGGGACAGAACACCTACCGCGGTCTGGTGCGGATGCAGGGCGGCGCCAGCGGGGCACGCAACTACTCCCAATGCGACTCGCTGTTGATCGGCGACCGCTGTGGTGCGCACACCTTCCCCTACCTCGAGGCGAAGACGCCGGGCGCCACGATCGAGCACGAGGCGACCACGGCCAAGATCGCCGAAGACCAGCTCTTCTACTGCCGCCAACGCGGCCTCTCGGAGGAAGACGCGATCTCGATGATCGTCAATGGATTCTGCAAGGAAGTGTTGAACGAGCTCCCGATGGAGTTCGCCGTCGAGGCCCAGAAGCTCCTCGGGGTGAGCCTCGAAGGCGCGGTGGGGTAACGATGGCCGAGCTGCTCCTCGACATTCGCAACCTCCACGCGAGCGCCGGCGGCGAACCGATCCTGCGCGGCCTCGATCTGCAGCTGGAAGCCGGTCGAGTCCACGCGGTGATGGGTCCCAACGGATCGGGCAAGAGCACCCTCGCCCACGTCCTGGCGGGGAAGCCGGGCTACGAGATCACCGAGGGCGAGATCTACTACCGGGGACGCGATCTCCGCGAGCTCGAGCCCGAAGAACGCGCCCGCGAGGGGATCTTTCTGGCCTTCCAGTACCCCGTGGAGATCCCGGGGGTTGCCAACATGTACTTCCTCAAGCAAGCGGCGAACGCGATCCGTGTGCATCGCGGCGAGACCGAACTCGACGCGATGGATTTCCTCGGGCTCGTCCGGGAGAAGATGAAGCTCGTCGAGATGAGCGACGCGCTGATGAAGCGAAGCGTGAACGAGGGCTTCTCGGGCGGCGAGAAGAAGCGCAACGAGATCCTCCAGATGGCGATCCTCGATCCCACGCTGTGTCTGCTCGACGAGACCGATTCCGGCCTCGACATCGACGCGCTGCGCATCGTCGCCGAGGGGGTGAACGCGTTGCGCGGACCGGAACGCTCGATGCTGGTCATCACCCACTACCAACGGCTCCTCGACTACATCGTCCCCGACACGGTGCACGTGCTCTCCGGCGGTCGCATCGTGCGCAGCGGCCCCAAGGAGCTGGCGCGCGAGCTCGAGGACAAGGGCTACGGGTGGATCGAGGGCGAGGCGGCGGGCGCATGAGCGCGGCGGTCGACCACTGGGTCGCGGCCTTTGCGCCGCGGGGCGGGACCGAGCCCGAGTGGCTCGGGACGAGTCGCGGCGCGGCCCTGCGACGGCTGCGCGACCAGGGCTTCCCCACGCGCCGCGAGGAGGCGTGGAAGTACACCAACCCCGAGCGCATCGCGGGTGTGGCCTACCGCCCCGCGCCGCTCGCCGAGCTCGACGCGGACGTGCTCTCCTCCCTGGCGCTGGTGCCCCCGCTCCAGGACGGAGGCCGCCGGGCGGTGTTCGTGAACGGCCGACTCCACCGCGGGGCCTCGCGGCTCGACGCGCTGCCGGTGGGGCTGCGCTGCGACGTGATCGGTGCGAGCGCGTCGTCGCCCTACCCCGGCGAGGCGCTCGAGTCTCCGCCGGCGCTGGCCCAGCGACCCTTCGCCTCTCTGGGCGACGCCTTCTTCGACGACGGGATCCTGGTGCGCGCCGAGACCGGCGCCCAGATCGCGGAACCCGTCGACCTCGTGTTCCTCTCGGCGGGAGACGGCGGTGAGCCGGCCGCCTCGCACCCTCGGGTGTGGGTGCGAGCGGGGGCCCGTAGCACGCTCGCGGTGCGCGAGATCTACCTCTCCCTCGACGACTCGGAGCACCTCACCAACGCGGTCTGCGACTACCGCGCGGCCGAAGGGTCCGCGTTGACGCGCACCTCGGTCCAGGCGGAGTCGGGGAGCGCGACCTTCCTCTCGAACGTGGCGATGCGGGGCGAGCGGGACGCCCAGCTCTCGCACCGCGCCGTGGCGCTGGGCGCTGCGCTGGCCCGGGAGGATCTGGTGTGCGAGCTCGCCGGACCGGGGGCCGCCTGCGACCTGCGCGGGCTGTACCTCACCGGGGACGGACAGCACAGCGACCACCACACCACCGTCGACCATCTGGAGCCCCACTGCAGCAGCGACCAGCTCTACCGCGGGGTCCTCGGCGGGCGCTCCCGCGGCGCCTTCACCGGGACGGTCGTGGTGCGCCCGCACGCCCAGCGGGCCGACGCCCGGCAGAAGAACGAATCGCTGCTGCTCACCGAACGCGCCGAGGCCGACAGCAAGCCCCAGCTCGAGATCTACGCCGACGACGTCAAGTGCAGCCACGGATCCACGATCGGCCAGCTCGACCCCGACCAGATCTTCTACCTGCGCTCGCGGGGGGTCGGAGAGGACGAGGCCCGGGGCATCCTGATTCGCGGCTTCGCCGCCGAGATCAGCGCCGCCCTCGGCGACGAGACGCTGCGGACGGCGGTGGACGAAGCCATTGCGACCCGGCTGCAGGAGGGGACGACGTGGTGAGCAGTGCCGAAGCACTCCAGGGCGCCGGCGCGGCGCGCGGGTTCTCGGAGGTAGAGCTCGCGCGTGTGCGCGACGATTTTCCGATCCTCGACCAACGGGTCCACGACCGGCCCCTCGTCTATCTGGACAGCGCCGCGAGCACCCAGAAGCCGCGCTCGGTGATCGACGCGGTCTCCCATCTCTACGCCTTCGACTACGCCAACGTCCACCGCGGCGTGTACGAGCTCTCCGAGCGCGCGACCCGCGCGTACGAATCCGGACGGACCGCGATCGCGCGCCTGCTCGGCGTCCCCGACCCGCGCGAGGTCGTGCTGGTGCGGGGCACCACCGACGCCATCAACCTCGTGGCGTCGAGCTTCGGACGCGGGCGACTGGGCGCCGGGGACGAGGTGCTGATCACCGCGATGGAGCACCATTCGAACATCGTCCCGTGGCAGCTCGTCTGCCGGGAGCGGGGCGCGAAGCTACGCGTGGTCCCGATGAACGAGCGGGGCGAGATCTCTCTCGACGACGTCGAGGCGATGATGGGCGAGCGCACCCGGATCGTTTCCGTCGTCCACATCTCGAACGCCCTCGGCACGGTGAACCCCGTCCGCGAGATCTGCGAACGAGCGCGCGCCCGGGGAATCCCGGTGCTGGTCGACGGCGCCCAAGCCGTGGCCCGGACTCCGGTGGACGTGGCGGCGTTGGGTTGCGACTTCTACGCCCTCTCGGGCCACAAGCTCTACGGGCCGAGCGGGATCGGCGCGCTCTGGGGCCGCCTGGATCTCCTCGAGGAGATGCCCCCCTACCAGGGCGGAGGCGAGATGATCGCCACGGTGCGTTTCGAGGAGACGACCTACGCCGAGCCACCGGCCAAGTTCGAGGCGGGCACCCCGAACATCGCCGGAGCGGCGGGGCTCGCCGCGGCGGTCGACTACGTCGAGGCGCTGGGGCTCGAGCGGATCGCCGCCCACGAAGACGAGCTTCTGCGCTACGCCGAGGCCCGGCTCGCCGAGGTGCCCGGGCTGCGCCGGATCGGCACCGCGGCGGAGCGGGCCGGCGCGCTCTCCTTCGTCTTCGACGAGATCCACGCCCACGACGTGGGCACCATCCTCGACCGGGAGGGTGTCGCGATCCGCACGGGGCACCACTGCGCCCAGCCGGTGATGGAGTTCTTCGGTGTGCCGGCCACGGCGCGGGCCTCCTTCGGCGTCTACAACACGAGCGCCGATGTCGACGCCCTGGTCGACGGGTTGATGCGCGTCCGGGAGATCTTCGCGTGAACGAGCTCCGCGACCTGTACCAGAGCGTGATCCTCGATCACTACAAGACGCCGCGGAACTACGGATCCCTCGACGGCGCCACGGGCAGCGCGGACGGCGTGAACCCGCTCTGCGGCGACCACGTCACCGTGCACGTCCGGGTGGACGGCGATACCGTGGCCGGGGTCGGATTCGAGGGCAACGGCTGCGCCATCTCCAAGGCGTCGGCGTCGTTGATGACCGAGATCGTCGCGGGTCGCAGCGTCGCCGAGACCGAGACGATCTTCTCGCGATTTCACGATCTTGTCACCGGGGACGCCGAGGTGGACCCGGAGGAGTTGGGAAAACTGGAAGTCCTCTCCGGCGTGCGCGAATTCCCCGCCCGGGTGAAGTGCGCGACGCTCGCCTGGCACGCGTTGCGGGCGGCGATCGCCGGCGAGGAGGCGGAGGTATCGACGGAATGAGCGAAGAAAACGCGGCCGCTGCGACGGACGCGGGTGCCACGCGGAGCCCCCAGGACATCGAGGGAGACGTCGTCGCCACCCTGAAGACCGTCTATGATCCGGAGATCCCGGTCGACATCTACGAGCTCGGCCTGGTGTACAACGTCGACGTCCGCGACGATCGCAGCGTCGAGGTACGCATGACGCTGACGACACCCATGTGTCCGGTCGCCGAGATCCTTCCGGCCGAGGTCGAATCCAAGGTCGCCGCGGTCGACGGCGTCGCGAGCGCCGCGATCGACCTGGTCTGGGAGCCGCCGTGGAACCCCGGCATGATGAGCGAGGCGGCAAAGCTCGAGCTGGGGATGTTGTAGAACCGAAACCTCGTCCGGAGTGGAGAAATCGGTGTGAGTCAAACGTTGCAAGACCGTGGCAAGGCGCTCGAAGAGGCGTTCTTTCGCGCGGAGAACGCGAAGGTGCGGGCCGAGCTCCGGAAGAAGCGCGAGCGCAGCGCCAACAAAGAGGCGTTGACCGAGGCTTCGGGTCTTCAGGACGACGAAACCCTCGAGCAGCTCACCACCCTCGGGATCGGCGGCGACACGATCGCCGCGATGGCCGTGGTGCCGCTGGTGGAGATCGCCTGGGCCGACGGCCATATGGACGACCGCGAGGTCGAGGCGATTCTGAACGGGGCCAAGGAGTCGGGAATCGAGCCCGGCACCGCCGCCTACGCGCTCCTGGAGTCGTGGATGCGCGAGCAGCCGAGCGAAGACCTGATGGCCACCTGGCAATCGTACATCCGCGCGGTCTGCGACGAGATCTCTGCCGAACAGCGCTGGCGGCTCGAAGAGCTGATCATCGGACGGGCGCAGAATGTCGCCGCGGCCGCCGGGGGGTTTCTCGGGATCGGCAAGATCTCGGGGGAGGAGTCGCGCGTTCTCGAAACCCTGCGCGCGGCGTTCCAACACTGATCGCTGCCCCGCGCGGGACCGAGACCCTCGGTCGACACCTCGCGCGGGCGTTCCAACACTGATCGCTGCCCCGCGCGGGACCGAGACCCTCGGTCGACACCTCGCGCGGGCG
>JANQRO010000353.1 GCA_028284525.1 Myxococcota bacterium
TGCTGACACGCGTTCGACGGCGCGCCCACCGTCACGTAGAGGGCACCGTCGGCGCCGAGCGCCACCGCCTTCGCCGCGTGGGAGCGCTGGTCGGGGAAGCCGTCGACCACCACCTCAGCCTCTCCCGACGGCGCGAGCTCGCCGGGCGCTCGGGGCCAGCGCACCACGCGGTCGGCGGCGGGGTAGTAGAGGTGGGTCGCGTCGAGGGCGAGGCCGTGGCCGTCGCCGCGGCCAAAGCGGCGGTACTCATCGGCGCGACCGTCGCCGTCGGTGTCGCGCATCGCGAGCACGCCTCCCTCGGCGCCGCCCCGCCCGCGGAGTGCGGCGTAGACGTCGCCGTTGGGCGCGACGACCAGGTTGCGCACCGGGCCCACCGAGTTCGCGACCTCGAGCGCGCAGAAGCCCTCGGGGAGCTGGAGCCCGCCGTCGTCGGCGTCGCAGCGCGGGTCGGCGACCGCTGGGGCCGCGCTGAGCGCCGCCCACGCGGCGACGGACGCGCCCAGGCAACGCCATCGGATCGCCCACCGAAGGGGCCGAGCGCGGCGGTGCCGCGAGCGCGTAGCGCGGTGCATTCGCTTCCTCCGTCGTGGGCGCGGCGCGAGCCTCGCGATCGGGACGGGCCGGACTCGCTGAATCCGACGGCTGCGACACGCGTCAGAGCCGCCGGATTGTCCGGGAGGTATACCATGCGCGTCCCCCGATTCCGCGCGGCCAGGCCGCTCCCCACCCTCGTCGCCGCGATCGCGGCCGCCGCACTCGCGGCGCCGGCGCTCGCCGGTCGCGACGCCGAGCTGCCGCCCCACCGGGCCCTCGACGGATCCCCCACCGCGGGCTGGGCGGCCCTCTGGCACGGTCCGCCGCGTCTCGGGGTACGGGTGCAGCCGATGACGCCCGAGCTCCGCGGCTTCTTCGGCGGGCCCGCCGGGCGCGGCGTGCTCGTCGTGAAGGTGCTCCCCGAAAGCCCCGCCGCGGAGGCCGGCCTCGCCGTCGGCGACGTGCTCCTCTCGGTCGACGGCGACGCCCTCGAGGTCCCCCGCGACCTTCGGCGACGCACCGCGACGGCGCCGCCGCGCGCCAACATCGGCCTCGAGGTGTTGCGCAAGGGCGCGATCTCCCGGGAGACGATTCGTCTGGGCGGCGAGCCCAACCCGGTCCTCGGGGGACGATCGCTCTACGAGCTCCGCGACGCCCTGCCGCCCGGCGTCCGCGAAGGGGCCGCGGCCCTGCGCCATCAGCTGAGCGAGATCGAGCGCCGGCTCCGCAGCCTCGAGCAGCAGCTCCGCGAAGACGAGCGGTAGAGGCCTTCGCCGGCCTCGACCCCGTGCGCGCATGGCCGCGCCGAGACCACAGCGCCGACTCCCTCCCCCGGAGCCCCTCGAGTGGTGGGGCCCGGCCCCAGTCCAGCCGCCGAGGGCTCGGGCACCGGGTTTAGCCGGGTGGCGAGTTCGCCGAAACGCTCCAGATGCGCCCCGGTCGTCGCTCGCATCGCCAGCGGCTGGGCAGCGGACTGACGCTGCTCGAGCTCATCCTGGTCGTCGCGATCCTCGGCGTCCTCGCCACGATCAGCGGACCTGCCGTGTGGAAGCAGGCCGCCAAGACCAAGCGCACCGAGGCGATTACCGGCCTCACCGCGATCCACCGCCACCAGATCGCGCACCAGATCGAGACGGGGCTCTACGGCGACACCTTCGACGAGCTCGGCTTCGAGCTCGACGGGGGCACCCGGATTGACGAGCGCACGCTCCAGGGTCGTCACTACACCTTCAGCGTCACGGCGCTCCCCCTCGCGGGCCGTCCCCGCGCCAACTTTCAGGCGGTGGCGACCGGTGACATCGATCCCTTCGACCCCACTCTCGACATCCTGCTGATCGAGAACGCGCTGACGGTGGTCGAGTGAGCGCGCGCGGCGCGACGCGCGCGCGGAGGCATCCCATGACCCGACCCCTTCCCCTCCTGGGCCTGAGCGTCGCGATTGCCCTCGGGTTTGCTGCCGACGGTGCCCGCGCCGACCGCGCGGTGAACGCGAGCGAGATCGTCATTCTGTCCGACGACATTCGCGAGGAGAGCACCGAGGTGATCCACGCCGACGGCGGAGACCCGGCGGGGGCACCCGCCGCTGGCGACGGGGCCGCGGGCGGCGCCCCGGGCGCTGGAGGCGGAGGGCGCCCCACCGACACCGCGGGCACACCGGCCGCACGACCTGGAGCCAGCGGGGGTGGTGGTGGAGATCGACCCGCGACCGCCGGGGGCGGCGGGGGCGGCGAGCGACCCACCGCGAGTGGCGGCGGGGGCGGCGGGCGGCCCACCGCGAGTGGTGGCGGCGGCGGGGGACGACCGGCTGCGAGCAGTGGCGGCGGCGGGGGACGTCCGGCTGCGAGCAGTGGCGGCGGCGGGGGACGACC
>JANQRO010000365.1 GCA_028284525.1 Myxococcota bacterium
GGCCGGCGAGCGGAGTTTGCGGACGAAGTCGTTGATGCGTTCGCGGGCATCGGCGTCGAGCTCTTCGAACTGGACGCCCATGCCGGGCGGGTCGATCGCATCAACGACTTCGTCCGCAAACTCCGCTCGCCGGCCTAGCAAGCGCAGGGCGTAGCCCTGCGCGCGCAGCGAGCCGTAGGCGAGCGAAGTTCACGAAAGCTTGGTGGACTTCGCGTGGGCTTCGCCCACGCTGCGCGCGCCGGCCTTTGGCCGGCGCGCGCCCCTCTAGAACGGGATGTCGTCGTCCCCGCCCGAGGCCGGGCCGCCAAAGCCGCGGTCTTCCGAGGGGCCGCCGCCCGAGCTCCCGGCACCACCGCCGCCCCCACCGCCGTTCCCACCGCGGCCACCCAGGAACTGGACGGTCTGGGCGTGGATCTCGGTGGTCTGGCGTTTGTTGCCGTCGCGGTCCTCCCAGTCGCGGGTGCGGAGCTGGCCCTCGATGTAGACCGAACGCCCCTTGGACAGGTACTGCGAGCAGAGCTCGGCCGTCTTCGCCCACGCGACGATGCGGTGCCATTCGGTGCGCTCTTCGCGCTGGCCGTCTCGCGAGTTCCAGTTCTCGGTGGTCGCGAGGGAGAAGTTGCACACCGCCTGACCGTTCTTGGTGTAGCGGAGCTCGGGGTCGCGCCCGAGGTTGCCGACGAGGATCACTTTGTTGACGCCTGCCATTGCTGTTCTCCGTTCTCCGTCGGGACACCGTCGGGAACAAGGGGTGACAAAGCAATCTTAGCGATCCGGGCCTTCCCCGTCGCTGCGTGCGAGTGTGTACCGCGGCACTCCCGCACGCTCCGTTGACAGTCGTTCTCGCCGCCTCCTACGATCCATTCGACCCGTTCAACTGGAACGACGTTTTGCTCCAAGCCCTGCTTGTCACCCTCGTCGCAATCCACACCGCGGTGTTCGGCACGGTGGTGACCCTCGTCGCGTTTCTCGACCCGACGCGTCGCGCGCCCCTGGCCATCACCCGGGTCTGGAGTCGCGGGGTGCTGGCGCTCTGGGGCGTGCGGATCGACGTGGAGGGGCTCGACCGCGTGCCACGCGATCGGCCGATGGTGGTGATGAGCAACCACCAGAGCGTCCTCGACATCCTGGCGCTGCTCGAGACCCTGCCGATCCACTTCCGCTTCGTGGCGAAGAAGGAGCTCCTGCGGGTGCCGTTCTTCGGCTGGGCGCTGTGGGCCTCCGGGCAGATCATCATCGACCGGCAGAACCGCACCCGCGCGGTCGCGAGCCTGCGCCGCGCGGCCGCCCGGGTGAGCGAGGGCGCCAGCGTGATCATCTTTCCCGAGGGCACCCGGAGCGTCGACGGCGTGCTCCAGCCCTTCAAGAGCGGTGGCTTCCACCTGGCGCTGCAGGCCCAGGTGCCGGTCCTGCCCGTGACGATGTCGGGGAGCCATCACATCTCCGGGAAGGGGACCCTCCGGGTACAGCGCGGCCGGGCGATGAAGGTCACCTACGGCGAGCCGATCTCGACGGAGGGGTTGCATCCGAAGGACCGGGAGACGCTGAAACGGCGCGTACGCGCGGCCATCGAGGCCGGCTACGACCCGGCCTATCAGGCCGACGAGGCCGTTGGCCTCGTCTTGCCTGCGTAGTACCTTGGATTCGTCCCGGGGGGTGGGACGTGTCCAACGAGCTCGAGACAGATCGTCGGGCCCGGGGTCGCGATGGCGACTCGTAACGGGCGCCGCCGCAAGCGCGCCGAGCGCGAGGCAGCACTGCACTGGGGGGCGGAGGCCACGGGTCTCCTGCTGATCCTGGTCGCGGCCTTGGGCGCTCTGGCCCTCGCTACCTACGATCCGAGCGACCCGCTCTTCCGCTTCACCGAGGTCGCCAACGGCGCCGGGGTGGTCGGCGCGGCGCTGGCCGGGCTGCTCTTCCGCGCCGCGGGGTGGGGCGCGGCCGTGGCGGTGGGCGTCGCCAGTGTGGTGGGCGTCCGGCTGCTGATGGCGCGCGGCGTGCCCGGGGGCCGCTTCTGGTGGGGCGCGGCGCTGCTCGGGTTCTCCCTGGCGACCCTCCCGCCCCTGCTCCACGTCGTCTGGCCCGACGCGGTTGCCGCGGGCGGGGGCGGTTGGCTCGGGGAGCGCATCGCGCGGGTCGAGCGGATGCTGGTGAGCGCCTGGGGTGGCCTCGTCGTCAGCGGGATCACCGCGGGGGTCGGCGCCCTGGCGATCTTCGGGGTCGCGACCGGTGAGGCCTTCGAGCGGGTACTGGTCGTGGTGCTCCGGGGGGCGCAGGCCGTGGCCTTCGTCCTCGCGGCGCTCTTCCGCCTCGTGGTCCGGGCCGGGCGCGCGACGGCGGGGCTCGGTGTGGCGGGCGCCGCGGCGCTGGTCGCGCTCCCCGCGCGCGCGACCGCCGGGGTACGACGCATCCGCCAGGCACTACTCGTGTCCCGCGCTCGCCGCGAGCGGC
>JANQRO010000387.1 GCA_028284525.1 Myxococcota bacterium
CGTCGTAGGAGCGCAGGTCCTCGCCCCACCCCCCGTCGGGGTCCTGCACCGAGCGCATCCAGTGCGCGGCCCGGCGGATCGGCTCGGCGTCGACCGGGACGCCGCACTCGACGAGCGCCGGCACCGCGGCGGCGGTGCCGTAGATGTGGTTCGCGCCCCAGCGCCCGAACCACGAGCCGTCGGCTTCTTGCTCGGCCAGCAGCCACTCGATCGCGCGCTGCGCCTGGGGAGCGCTGGCGAGCCCTTCGCGCCCGAGCATCTCGAGGGCATGCGCGGTGACGTCGGCGCTGGGTGGATCGGTCACCTCGCCGAAGTCGCAGAAGGGCAAGGCGGCGACCAGGGCGCTGTCGTTGTCGGCGTCGAAGGCAGCAAAGCCCCCGTTCTCGCTCTGCATTCCGAGGGTCCAGCGGATGGCGCGCTGACACGCGCCCTCGCTGCGTTTGGCGACCTCCGGGTCGGGCGATTCGATGCCGCGCAACGCCAGGATCACCTCGGCGGTGTCGTCGACGTCGGGGTAGTTGTCGTTGGCGAACTCGAAGGCCCAGCCTCCGGGCGGGAGGTCGGGGCGCTGCACCGACCAGTCGCCGGAGACCGTGACCTCCTCGTCGATCATCCACTCGCCGGCGCGCAGCAGGGCCGGGTGGTCGGGGTCGAGCCCCGCATCGCGAAGCGCCACCGCCGCGAGACAGGTATCCCAGATGGGCGACTGACAGGCCTCGAAACGACGCATCCCACCCTCGCGAATCACGAAGTCGTCGAGCCCGTCGATGGCCTTGCGCACCACCGGGTGGTTCAGCGGGTAGCCCAGCAGCCGCAGCGCCATGATCGAGTACACCCAGGGAGGTTGGATCCCGCCCCAGCAGCCGTCGGCTTCCTGGCGGCGCAGGATCCACTCGGTGGCGATCTGCACCGCCTGCCTCCGGAAGGGCTTCCACGGGGAGCGCTCGTAGCCGTGGAGCATCCGGTCGAGGAGCTGGAAGCGCCCCGCCCAAGTCGAGAGCGACTGTCGGGGAGCGGGGGTCGCGCCCACCCGGAGCTCCCCCAGGTCGAAGGCGAAGGGTCGCACCGGTTCGAAGCTGCGCACGATGGTGAGAGGCACGATGGTCTGTCGCGCCCAACACGCGAAGGTGTAGACGTTGATCGGGAACCACTTGGGCAGGAGGATCAGCTCGGGGGGCATCGCGGGCAGGTCGCGCCACGCCCACTGGCCAGAGAGCGAGAGCCAGATGCGGGTGAAGACCCGGCTCCCCTCGATCCCGCCCAGGTCGCGGATGTGTTCGGCGGCCCGACGCATGTGGTCGGCGTCGGCGGGGTCGCCGGCGAGACGCAGCGCGGTGTAGGCCTCGACGCTCGCCGAGAGGTCCGGGGGACCGCCGTGGTAGATGTCCCAGGCGCCGTCGTCGCGTTGCTGGCTGCGCACCCACGCCCCGGCTTGCCGCGTCTCCTCGTCGAGACGGATCCCGAGGAACTCGCGCATCATCAGGTCTTCGGCGTCCATCGTGACGTTGGTCTGGAGCTCTCCCTTCCACCACCCGGTCGGGTGCTGGAGCGCGAGCAGCCGCTCGACCCCGCGCTCGAGGGTGAGCTCGGCGCGGTCGTGGATGGACGTGGCGTGGGCAACGGACAAACCGGATCTCCTAGGCGTGGGCGGCCGGTGTCGTGAACGAGGGCGCTGCGGCGCCGAGCTCGTCGAGGGCCGCGCCCGCCGCGGCCTCGCCGCTGCGCACCGCGCCCTCCATCGTCGCGGGCCAGCCCGTGTCGGTCCACGCGCCGGCCAGGGTGATCGCCGAGTGGGCGGTGCGCGTCCCGGCGCGGTCGAGGTGGGTCCCGGCGCGTTGATCGAAGGTGGCCGCCCGCTCGCTGGTGACGAAGAACTTGCGGAGCTCGGCGCCCCGCGCGGCGGGGACGAGACGCTCGAGCTCGGGAACAAAGCGGGCGCGCAGCTCGGCGCGGGAGCGACCGACCCATTCCTGGGCCGCGGAGAGCGAGACGGCGAGCACCTGACCCTCCCGGAGACCGGCGGGCTCGGTGCGGTCGAAGATCCACTGGAGCGGGGAGCCCACCGTCGCCACGAAGGGCGGATCCATGACGTGCCGGTCGTAGACCAGGTGGAGGTTCAGGATGGGGGCGCGGCCGAGCCCGCGCAGCGCCGCGCCGTCCACCCCGGCCTCGGCGGGGAGCATCGTCGCGGCGGCCTCGTGGTCGACGGCCAGGATCACGGCGCCGGCCTCGTAGCGGGGCGGGCCGTCGCCGCCCCTCGCCACCACGACGGCGGCGTGTTTCTCGCCAGCGGGCTCGACCCGCGCCACCGCGCATCCGGTGCGGAGCTCGGCGCCCGCGCGCGTGAGGGCTCGGGCGGCGGCGTCGCCGTGGAGCGCTTGGAGGGGCACCTTGGCGTAGCCGATGTCGCCGGCATCGCTGCGCTCGAGCAGACCGGTCTGGAACACCTTCGCCGAGAGACGCAGCGACGCCTCGCGGGCCGGCGCGTTCAAGGTCGCCCGCACCAGGAGGTCCCAGAAGCGCTCGAGGGACGCCTCGCTCGCGCCGCGCGCGAGGAGCCAGTCGCCGAGGCTCTGCTCGTCGAGTCGTCGGTCGTCGAGATCGAGGGCGCCGAGGGCACGGGTCAGCGACGCGACGCGCAGACGTTCGCGGAGCGGAAGATGGCGATAGGCCAGGAGGCTCGACGCCAGGTGGAGCGGGGCCGGGAGCCGGTTGCGACACAACCAGGCGAGGTCTCCGGCCTCGTCACAGATCGGCACCTCGAGCTGGGGCTGGAGGACCGTCTGGTGTTCGACCCCGAGACGACGCAGGAATCCGCGGTAGGCGGTGCAGCAGCGCAGGAAGACGTGCTGCCCGTTGTCGACCCAGAGCCCGTCGCGTTGAAACGACCAGGTCGCGCCCCCCAAGCGCCCGCGGCCTTCGAGGAGCGTCACCCGCGCGCCCGCGTCGGCGCAGCGCAACGCGGCGGCGAGCCCCGCGAGCCCCCCACCCACGACGACGACGTCGGGTCGGCTCACCGCGGCCTCCCGACCAGGAGCCGCAGCGCGTGACGCAGGATCCGCATCCGCCGGGGCCGCGCGGTGGCGCGCAACACGTCGAAGCCCTGGGCCTCCACCGCGTCCGCCGCGGCGTAGCCGCCCGCGCAGAAACCCGCGACGGCCACCCGCCCCGCGCCCCGCAGCGACGCCACGAGATAGTCGCCGCGACGCAGGAGCTCCCGGGCGCGCTCGATCTGGAACGCCACGACGCGACACAGCGCCGGGCTCGCCCGGCGCGCGCCGAGGGCGCTGGGCTCGCAGCCGAAGTGGGCCAGGTCTTCCGCGGGGAGATAGATCCGCCCACGGCCGTAGTCCTCGCCGACGTCCTGACAGTGCTCCACGATCTGGAGCGCGGTGCACACCGCGTCGGATCGCTCCTGGCTCTCCCCGTCCTCGCGGTCGAACACCGCGAGCACCAGCCGACCGACCGGGTTGGCCGAGAGTGCGCAGTAGGCCAGGAGCTCGTCGTAGGTGGCGTAACGCTGGACGAGCTGGTCGCGGCGGTTCGCCTCGACCAGGTCGTGGAGAGCGGGGCGTGGGAGTCCGCAGGCGCCGACGCTCACCGCGAGCTCGCGCATCAGCGGGTGGTCGGGGGTCGCCCCCGCGTAGATCCGCTCGATCTCGCGGTCGATCTCGTCCAGGGCCGCGAGACGGTCGCCCTGGATCTCGTCTCCGATCTCGTCCACCAGTCGTGCAAAGCCGTAGATCGCGCCGAGATGCCGACGCACGGCCCGGGGCAGGACCCGGAGCGCGACCGGGAAGTTCTCCGAGGGCGCCTGGCGCATGATCTCGGCGCCGCTCGGGAGCGTCGAGAGCTCGATCGGGTTCACCGGCGCGGCACCCATCAGGCGTCGTCCTCGCGACCGACGGCGAGACGCGCGATGCGCAGCAGCCCGGCGCGGCGTCGCGCCTGGGTCTTGCCCTCCGGGTCGAGGAGGGTCAACAGGAAGTTGCCGTCGAGCATCGCGATCATCCCGGCCGCCAGCTCCGCCGCGGCCTCGGGGTCGCCGCTCGCCTCGGCGATGGCGCGCTCGATCTTGCGGGTGAACGTGTCCTGGAGGGCGAAGAGCTGGTCGTTCAGCACGTCCCGCAGCTCCGACGATTCCATCACCCAGCGCACGAAGGTCTCGATGGTCTGGCGGTTGTCGGTGACGAAGCGCTCGTACACCGAGAACATCTCGAGCAGCTGGTCGCCGGGGCTCAGGTGCTCGTAGGTATTGGTGATCCGCTCCATGAACGGAATCAACATGCGCTTGAAGACCTCGCGGAACAGCGAGGCCTTGTCGCCGAAGTGCCAGAACACCGCCGAGCGACTCACCCCCGCCGCCTCGGCGATCGCGCTCACGCTCGTGCCGTTGTAGCCCCGTTGGGCGAAGAGCCCGAGGGCGGCGGCGAGAATGCGTTCCTGGGTTGCGGCTTTGTCGCCCGACATGTCCTCGCCAACCGGCTGGAAGCGCTCGACGTACGCTGCACTCGCCATCGCGTCGATCGCCCTAGGACGCACCGGAGTGCGCGCCGCGGGGCGAGGCCCCCCGCGTCGGAGCGTCGAGAAAGCGCTGGAGGGTCCCGCCGATCACCCGCGGGACGTCGCGCAGGGCGGACAGGGTCTCCGCGCCGCTGAGAAGCATCATGGCGCGCAGGGATTCCGTCAACCGCAGGGCCTCTTCGTCGAGCCCGTCGTCGCCGCCCCGGGCGTAGGCGCGGAGGAAGGGCAGAGCGAGTCCGGCCAGCGAGGCGCCGAGGGCGATGGCGCGCACGACGTCGCCGCCGTCGCGGATGCCACCGGAGGCGATCGCCCGGAGCCCGGCGCGGCGGGCGTAGACGACCGAAGCCGCGGTCGGGATGCCCCACTCGCGGAGCGCCTGGCCCCGCGCCTGTTGGCGCGGGGACCCGCGCAGGGCCTCGACGCCGGTCCAGGTCGTCCCCCCGGATCCCGCGACGTCGACCCATTCGACGCCGACGGCGCGGAGCCGGGCCAGGGTGCCGGGCGCGAGGCCACAGCCCGTCTCCTTCACCACGACGGTCACCGCGCCCTGGGCGACGATCTCTTCGATGGCCGCCAGACAGCCGCGGAAGTCGCGGTCGCCCTCGTCCTGGACGAGTTCCTGCGCGGGATTCAGATGGAGACACAACGCGTCGGCCTCGACCTCGGCGACGAGCCCCTCCACCGCCTTGGGCCCGGCGTCGCGGGCCTGCACGACGCTCAGGTTGGCGAACAGCGGCGCGTCGGGGGCCAGCTCCCGCACGCGATAGGTGTCGGCCCGAAAGGCGTCGTCGAGCATCGCGCGCTGGGAGCCCAGGCCCATCGCGAAGCCGTGGCGCTGCGCGGTGCGGGCGAGGGCGCGGTTCAGCTCGCGGGCCTGCTCGGCGCCGCCGGACATGCCCGAGATCAGGATCGGCGCGGCGAGGGGGCGCCCGAGCACCCGCAACCGGGTGTCGATCTGGTCGAGGGCCAGCTCGGGAAGCGCCTCGTGGAAGAGGCTCACCTCGTCGAGGAGCGTGGAGCCCCGGAACTCGACGTCGCCGTCGGTGCACAACGCGAGGTGGGAGACCTTGCGCTGTGCGATCTCGCTCACGAGCGGCTCCCGGGCAGCCACACCGAGGCGGCGATCGCGAGACGCCGCGCCTTCGACAGCCGCACGCGGGGGCCGAAGCAGGGGTAGCCGGCGTCGTGGATCTCCTGGAGGAGCGCGCGGTAGATGCGCCCCATCGCCTCGGCGGGGCGCAACGCGGCGCGCCCCTGGGCCGGGAGCGCGCGGGCTGCGCGCTCGTAGTGGATGCGGGCTCGCTCGCCGGTGAAGGCGAGCAGGAGCCGCAACGCGTCGCTGGGCTCGCGGGCGAA
>JANQRO010000412.1 GCA_028284525.1 Myxococcota bacterium
AAGCGGGCAGACCGAGGCGCAGTGATGATCGAGTTCGCCCTGGTCTCGACCATTCTTCTGCTCTTGCTGGGGGCCCTCTTCGACTTCGGCCGGGTCTTCTTCGTCGCCCAGCAGGGTCAGCGCACCGTTCATTTTGCGGCGCGAGAGCTCGCGCTGCTCCCCCTTCCCCCGACCGGGATCTCCCTGCGCGACGCCCTGGCGTGTCGGCGGGTCGAGGTCGGAGACCCGGCGTTCCCCGAGTGCGCGCCCCTCGCGGGCGTCCCGGTGCTCCCGCGCGAGGGCATCTTCGACCCGGACTGGCTGGCCGTGTCGTGCGCGACGTTGGCGGGGCTGGGCTTCGACTGCAACGACGAAGGCGACATGGACGCCTTCGTGAGTCGCCTTCCCGTGGTCAACCAGATGCTCTGGCCGCTCATGATCTGGGACCGGACCGGAGATTGCCCGGGGGCGGCTCCCTGCATCCTCCGCTATCCCGGCGCGCTCTTCAGCGACGCCAGTCCGGCCAACCCCACCGGATTCCAGGTGCTGATCCCCATCCTCGATGGCGCCGCCGTGCGTTGCGTCCCGGTGGTCGAAGCCATCGTCGACGGAGCCGGAGTCGGTTCGTTCCCGGTCGAGAGTGGTGGGCGGGTCGCGCTGCGATGGAACTTCCCCTTCCAGGCGGCCTCGCTGCTGGCCGGGCAGCCCGACGACGGCGTCCTGGTGCCGATCGATGTCGCGGATCTCGACTGTCCCGGCCTCGTCGCGGGCGTGAGCGAGGCAGAGACCCTGGGCCCGCTTCCGGCCCTCGACGCCACCCCGGGCGCCGGGCCCCACGCGGGTCCCTTGGGGTTGGGTCGACACCTCGCGCGCGCGCGGGAGCTTCGCCCGTTCCGACGCGTGCTCTCGACCGAGGCGTTGGCGCGTCGGGAGCTGTTCCAATGAGGGGAATCGTCCCATGAGACGCAATCCGTCCCGTCGCCGTCGCGCGAGCGCTCGCCTTGCCGCCTCCGCGCCGTACGTGGCGTTGGCGCTGGCGCTGCTCGTCGGTATCTCGTGGGCACAGGGCTGGGGTCCGTTCGCGGAGCCCGTCGAGGGATTTCGACAGCCCCAAGGGACGGTCGCCGTGCCGATCTCTCCGCGGCCGATCCCGCCCTACAAGCGGGTCGGGCTCGAGGATCTCATCGATCCGCGCACGGGTCGGCCCTCGTACGTGTTCCTGAAACCCGAGAGCGTGCGCGAAGAGATGAAGGTCGAGCTCACGTCGATCGTGGGTCGGGTGCTGCGCAAGGAGAAGCCTGCGGGCTTCGCGTTCACCGAGCGGGACTTCGCACCGGCGGGCACCGCGCCCGGGCTCTCCGCCGGGATCCCCCCCGGAAAGCGCGCGATGCGTCTCGACATTTCCAAGGTGCCGGGCCTGGAGGACCTGCGACCCGGCGATCGCTTCGACCTGATCTCGACGATTCCCCTCGACGAATCCGGTCTCGAGGGAGACGCGATCGGGGGCATCCGTCGGGCAGACGCCTTGATCCTCGACCCGTCCCTCGCCAACTGGACCAAGCAGGCGACCGTCGAGGTGATCGTTCAGAACGGGATCCTGGTCGAACCCGTGAAGACGCGGACGATGCCGGTCTCGGTGACGACCCTGACCCAGGGGCAGGTGACGCGAACGCGCCCCGTGCAGGAGGTGGTCGTCGCGATCGATCCCCTCGAGGTCGCCCCGTTGACCCAGGCCATCGCGACGGACGCGGAGCTGCGCAGCGTGATTCGTTCGGGGCATCCCGACGATCCAGAGAACAGCCTCACCCCGGGTGCGTTGCCGCGCTCGCCCCTCCAGGCGCTCCCTCAAGGCGGGGGCGAGGGCTACCGCATGATCGAAGCGACCGATGCTGGAGGACGCCGTTTCTTGGCGGTGCGCTCCGCCCCCGAGGCCGCCGCGGCGCCCGACCCGACGGCGGTGGCCGGCGCGGCCGCCGAGGCGCCCGACGCGGCATCGCCCCCCGACACGGCTGTCCCGTCGTCCGACGCGGACCGGCTCCCCGAGATCGCTGCCCCGCGGCCCGAAGCGGACGAGCTCCCGGAGGTGGCCGCGCCGCCGCCGGGCGCGCCCGAGGAGGCGCGCCCGTGAAGCCGAGCGCGGGTCAGCAGGGCTACGTGACGATCGCGGTGGCCCTCTTCGTCTTTCCGATCCTCATGATCGCGGCGCTGGTGCTCGACCTGGGATCCGCGGGATTTCTTCAGGTTCGCATGCAATCCGCGACCGACCTCGCCGCGCGCGAAGGGCCCGGGGGCTGGCGTGGCCCTCCCACCCAAGGGGCGTGGTGTGCAGACGTGGTCGATCCGGCTTGCGACCCCGCGACCCAGGCCGCGGCCTG
>JANQRO010000420.1 GCA_028284525.1 Myxococcota bacterium
CAAACGCGATCGCCTCCGGGGGCGCGGGGGCGGCCGGCTCCGCCTCGGGGGTCTGCGCGGTCGCCGACGCGGCCCACCAGAGCGCCAGCGCCAGCGCAGCCGCGCAACGCGAGACGCCGACCCGGCGCTCGCTCGTAGCTCTCGCGGCGGTCCTCATGCGAACACGGTGGCACAGCCTCCCCCTCCCGAGCGAGGCCGCGCGCGAGCCGAGTGCGCCGGGCGAGCGCGGCACGGGGCGTCGGTGGTAGAGTGCCCGCAACGCGCTCCCTACCCCGAGAGGTCCACCCATGCGTCTCGCCTTCACCCTGCTCCTCGGCGCCCTGCTGGCGACCTGCCCCCTCCTGTCCGCCACCTCCCACGCCGGGCACCACGAAGAGGCCGTCGAGAGCATGACCGACAAGGCCAAGCGCGCCGGCACCAAAGGGGCCCAGACCGGCACCGACTCCATGCTGCAGGGCAACACCATGGAGGACAGCGCCAAGAAGGGCGGCGCCGCCGCGGTGGACGAGGCGATCAAGTCCTCCACCCCGAGCATGCCGTCGATCCCCGAGGTCTCCGCCCCCGCGGCCGAGTAGACGTCAGCGCGGCTGGTAGTAGCCGAACGCCGTCCAGCCCCCGTCGATCACCAGCACCTCACCGGTCATGAAGGCCGCATCCTCGCTCGCGGCGAAGCGCACCGCCTTGGCGATCTCGCGGCCCGTGCCCAGACGGCGTTGTGGTGTGCGGCGCTCGAGGTCCTTCACCTTGAGCTTCCCCTCCGCCTCGAGCCCTTCGATCATGTCGGTGGCGACATAGCCGGGGGCGACGCAGTTCACCCGGATCCCGAGGCGAGCCCACTCGATGGCCATGACGCGGGTCATGTGATCGACCGCGGCCTTCGAGGTGCAGTAGCCGAGGGTCGCGGGAAACGCGTTGCGGCCAAGGATCGACCCGATGTGGACGATCGCGCCGCCGCCGTGCTCCACCATCTGGCGCGCGGCGGCCTGGGAGCACAGGAAGACGGACTTCACGTTGACGTCCATGTGCTCGTCCCAGCTCTCCTCGCTCATCTCGAGGGTGAGCTCGGGGCGACTGATCCCCGCGTTGTTGACCAGCACGTCGACCGGACCCAGCCCCGCGGCCGTCCGCTCGAAGAGCCGGGCCACGTCGGCGGCCCGCTCGACCCGGCAGCCGAAGGCCTGGGCCTCTCCCCCCGCGGCGCGGATCTCCTCCACCGCCTCGTTGCAGTTCTCGGCGCGGGTGGCCACACAGGCGACCCGCGCTCCCGCCTCGGCCAGCTCGAGGGCAATCGATCGACCGAGGCCCCGGCTCGCCCCGGTGACGATCGCAACCTTGTCCCTGAGTGTGTCCACACGCGCTCCGTTCGCGCTCGCCGGCGCAGGGGGCGCGCCCGTCGCGGCGCCGGCCGAAACGCTAGCCGACTCGGCGTAGACTACGGGCGATCCCCAACGCTGGAGGCCGCGATGCCCCGACTGCGAGAAGTTCCGCGCTCCGAGATTCACGAGAGCGCCCAGCCCATCTACCAGATGCTCTTTGGCGACCGCGACCCCACCCGGGAGCCGGGGACCGGCACCGGCACCCCGGGAGACTGGTGGTCGGTGTTCGCGCTGGTGCCCGACGTCTTCGACCACGCCGTCGCGGGCTTCGAGGTCTACCGCAGCCCGGCGCGCAAGCTCGACCCCGCGCTCCGCGAGCTCGGCCAGATGCGGGTGGGCTACGCCTGCGGCTCGCAGTTCGTGTTCTCGCAGCACAGCAAAGCCGCCCGCGACGTCGGCGTGCGCGAGGAACAGATCGCGGCGATCCCCGCGTGGCAGACGGCCGCCTGCTTCTCGCCCCTCGAGCGCGCGGTGCTCGCGTACACCGACGCGCTCGCCCTCGATCCCGGCCGGGTCGCCGACGACGTCTTCGCCGCGTTGCGCGCCGAGCTCAGCGACGAGGAGATCCTGGAGCTCAGCTACGTCGTCGCGATGTACGCCATGCACGCCACCCTGTCCCGCGCGTTGCGTCTCGAGTACGACGACGTCGACGAACGCGTGGTCGAGATCCCGGCCCCGGGCGGCGAGACCGGGCTCGAGCGCACCCTCCACGATCCTTCGGGCGGGTAGCGGCCGGGCGGCCCACCGGGAGCGCCGGCGATGAGGGGGAGCGGACGGGACCCCGACCCTCCGCCATACTTCCGGCGCCGCCCACCCACGAAACGGGAGACCGCCATGACCACCCCGCGCACCCTCGGCGCCATCCTCTACAACGACTTCGAGCTCCTCGACCTCTACGGCCCCCTCGAAATGTTCGGCTCGCTCGGGAAGGACCTGCGAATCGTCACCGTCGCCGAGACGGCGGGACCGGTGCAGTCGGTGCAGGGTCCCGCCACCGTCGCCGAAGTCGACTTCGCGAGCTGTCCACCCTGCGAGCTCCTGCTGCTGCCGGGCGGGATCGGCACCATGGCCGAGCTCGAGAACACCGCGATGCTGGACTTTCTCCGCGAGCGCGCACCCGGGGCGGAGGCGATGATGTCGGTGTGCTCGGGGTCGGCGATCCTCGCCAAGGCGGGTCTCCTGGACGGTCGCAAGGCCACGTCGAACAAGCTCTTCTTCTCTCTCGCCACCGACCAGAGCGAGCGGGTCGACTGGGTCGAAGAGGCGCGCTGGGTCGAAGACGGGCCCTACGTCACCTCGTCGGGGGTGTCCGCCGGCACCGACATGGCCCTCGGCGTGATCGCCACCCTCTACGGCCGCGAGCGCGCCGAGACCGTGGCGGTCATGACCGAGTACGAGTGGCAGGCCGACCCGCACCGCGACCCGTTCCACGCCTCGCTCAACCAGGGCGACGTCGCCGAGTATCTCGCCTCGCTGGGCCGCGCCTGAGACGCCCGCCCGTCCGACGGGCTCACTCCGCGAAACGCTGGAGTAGCGATTTGACCGTCACGTGGTCGACCTTGGCGCGCAGACGCATGAAGGGACCGTGGGCGGTGTACTCGCTGCCCGAGAACTCGGTGTCGTGGAAGCCGGCGAAGTTGTAGCCGACGCTGAGCCACAGATTGTCGTAGAGGCGGCGCCCCACCGAGACCCCGTAGTTGGGCTTGAAGGACACGCCGTTGCCGCTCGTCTGGCGGAGCCGGGCGTGGGCCTCGATGTCCCACTTGTCGGTGAGATCGCGACGCGCCTCGAAGCCCACCAGGTTGCCGACGCTCGAGTAGCTCTCTCCCCCGACCTGGTCGAGCACGAACTTCGCCGAGTACTGGAACGCAAACTGGGTGCGACGGTCGAGCTCGTAGTTGAGCTTCAGGTGGTTGACCAGCTTGAGGGTCTCGAGACCCGCGCCGTCTCCCGGCCGCTGCAGAAAATCGACGTCGAAGCGCTCGAGGGCCACCCAGCGGGAGTCGAGGGGGCGGTGCGCCAGCGACAGGCTCGACTCGAGCTCGATCTGGTCGCCGGCGCTCTTCGGGTCGGTGAGGAAGAGGTGGAGCCGACCCGAGTACGAGGTGTCGGCGTCGTGGTCGCGCAGGGTGCCGAGGAGCAGACCCCACTGGTTGCTCGTGTCGCCGATCCGCGACTCGACACGACCCGTACTCGACCAGCTACCCCGGCGGAAGGAGCTCCCCACCGAGACCGCGGTGAAGTCGTCGCCGCTGGACCCCGAGGCCGGGACGCTCTCGGACGAGAAGGGCAGCGTGCCCCCGTCGCGCAGGGTCTGGGCGCGATCGACCAGCACGTCGAAGGACCACTCGGGGTTCAGGGTGAAGCGCTGTTGGAGCCCGAGGTTGGCGAAGGTGCGCGGGCCGTACTCCCGCGACTCCTGGTTGAGGCTCGTCGAGATCGACCCGCCGTTCCACGGCGTCGCCTGGAGCCCCACCCGGGTGTTCTCGGTGCGGCGCTCGCCAAAGCCGAACTCCTGGTCGGCGAAGAGCTGGACGGCGTCGTTCAACCGGTAGTCGCCTCCCAGCACCACCCGGGACGGGTAGTCGCCCTGGCGGTCCTCACCCGCGACGGCGTACTCGCCGTCGGCCCGTAGCGTGAGCCGGCGGTTCCAGAACGCGTACTGGGTGCCCGCCAGGAGCTGCGCCGTGGAGTCGATCTCCCCCTCGTTGTCGTTGCGGGCGTAGCGCACCCCCCCGCGCAGGCCGAAGGCGCCGTCGAAGTAGGAGAGCTCGCTCCCGAGCACGCTGCGCTCGTCCTTGGTGTCGAGGTTCTGCTGGTGGAACGCGGTGGTGTCGATCTCGACGCGCTCGGTCACCCGGTGCTCGGTGTCGACCCCGAAGCTGCGCAGGCTCGAGGTCACGGCGTTCTGCTGCCCGAGCCCAAAGCCCTCTTGCTGCTCGCGGACATAGGCGCCGACGTCCCAGTCTTCGCCGCGGTGCTCGAACTCGACGAGCCAGGCGTCACCCGCGGCGCCGGTGCCCAGGTCGTCGCTCTCGGCGCTCGCGAACTCTCCGCGCAGCTCGGTGCGCGGGCCGAGACGCAGGGTCGCGTCGCCCCCCACCAGGTGGCCGGCGCGCTCGCCGTTGTCCTCGTGGAGCCCGCTCACCCCGAGCTCCAGGGTGTCGTCGAAGAACGTGGCCGCCGCGCGCCCGCCACCGGTGTAGTGGTCGCCACCCCCCGACTCGCTCTCGTAGTCGACCACGATGAAGATCGGGTGGAACCGCGGGTCCCGGCTCGGCACCGGGGTGCGGAAATAGAGCGTCCCGTCCTGGTAGTTGATGTTGTAGTCGATGTGACGGGCCAGGCTCTGGCTCTCGAGGACGCGGTCGTTGCGGAAGCGGTCGCGCGTCTCGAGGGTCACCGTCTCGCTGTTGATCACCACGTCGGGGCGGCTCAAGCGGTAGAGCCCGGAAGTCCCGTTGCCCTGGATCTCGTCCTTGGTGAAGATCTGGTCCGAGTCGGTGGCGAAGGCGTTCCAACGCACCCGGTCACCGCGGAACTCGGTCTTCACCCCGGTGAAGGTGCGCGCGTAGTTTCCGAGCTCGGTCTCGCCGAGCCCCGTCTCGTAGTCGCCGTAGAGGGCGTAGAACTTGCGGCGCTCGATCTTGAGGTAGAGCCGATCGGAGGTGGGCGCCTCGTGGCCCTGCTCGGTGGTGTCGCCGTAGAGGGTGTAGTGCTCGTCGGGGTCGAGGGCCTGGAGCAGCCGGTCGCCGATGCGGCTGCGCGACGCCGCCGAGTCGAAGGCGGCGGTGAGGAGCCAGCTGCCCTTCACGCTGCCCTTGGCGAAGAAGGCCATTCGCCCTTCCTGATAAAGCCCGGACTCGACGCCGGCCTCGCGACGCATCGCGTCGCTCCCTCCGGCTTCGGAGAACCCGAGCGAGCCCGTGGCGAGCGCGACGAGCACCCACTCGCGCTCCCCCGGCTCGAGCCACGCGTCCACCTCCTCCTCCCGGCCGTCGAGGAAGGGAAAGCGCAGCCGGGCGTCGCCCACCACGGTGGTCGGATGGAGCCGGATGTACGCGGTGCCGTTCTCGGTCACCCGGTAGGTCGGCTCCTGGACGCCCAGACCCTCGAGGGGACGGGTGCGCTGGGCCTCGACCTCGGCTTCGCTCTGGTAGGGCGGGTCGAGGTGGTAGACGCCGGTGATCCCCGGCCGCACCGGCTGACCCCAACGGTCGCGGAAACGCACCGCGACCACCGGGGTCTCGCGACCGTCGGCGACGAGATACGACTCGTCGCGGGCGAGCTCGGCGGATACCGGCGAGCCCGAGTAGTGGACGCGATGTTCGAGCTGCTCGACGAGCTGGCCCTCCGCGTCCTCGAGGAGCACGTGGAAGCGGTTGGGTCCCTCGTCGAGATCGACCCCGCGCCAGCGGCTCACGGCCAGCCGGCCGTCGCGGGTCTTCACCTGGCTGTCGAAGTTG
>JANQRO010000423.1 GCA_028284525.1 Myxococcota bacterium
AGCCGATCTGTCTGGCGGCCCACGGCGCGACGCCGGTGGTGGTGCTCCCGGGATTCCCCACCTCCGCGATCTTCACCTTCCACGAGTTCGCGTTCCCCGCGGCCCGCCATCGCGCGGAGCACCGGGGCCACGAACTCGTGGAAGGTGAAGATCGCGGAGGTGGGGAATCCCGGGAGCACCACCACCGGCGTCGCGCCGTGGGCCGCCAGACAGATCGGCTTGCCGGGCTTGAGCGCCACACCGTGGACCACGACCCCGGGCGAGAGCTCGCCGACCACGATGCCGTTCAGGTCGCCTTCGCCCTTCGAGGTGCCGCCGGAGAGCAGGACGAGGTCGGCGTCGGACAGAGCGCGGTGCAGCGCCTCGCGCAGCGCCTGCTCGTCGTCGCGGAAGGCGCCGAGAAAGTGCGGGTCGCCGCCGAGCTCGGCGACGGCGTCGGCGAGGATGCGCCCGTTGCTGTCGTAGACCAGGCCGGGCTTCATGGCCTCGCCGGGCTGCACGATCTCGTCGCCGGTGGAGAGGATCGCCACCCGAGGGCGCCGCACGACGGGGACCTCGTCGCAGCCGATCGCCGCGAGGACGCCGCATTCCCGGGAGCTCAGCTGGGTCCCAGCGAAGAGCACGGTCTCCCCGGCGCCCATATCGGTGCCCGCGAAGGAGAGCGCGGCGCCGGGCACGGCGGCGCGGCGGACTCGGAGCGCGCCGTCCTCCACGTCGGTGACCTCCACCGGGACCACGGCGTCCGCACCGCGGGGCAACATGCCCCCGGTCGCGATCGTGATCGCGGTGCCCGGCCCGACCTCGGTCTGGGGTTGCATCCCCGGAACGATGCGTTCTTCGAGGAGGGCGAGGGTGAGCGGCTCCTCCTCGCTGGCGCCGTAGGTATCCTCGGCGCGCACGGCGAAGCCGTCCATGTTCGACCGGTCGAAGCCCGGGACGTCGACCGGGGAACGCACCGACTCGGCCAACACCCGCCCGAGGGCGCTCGCCAGGGGAGCGCCCTCGGCCTCGCGCCGTCTGGCGTCGATCACCTCGCGCCAGCGGCGTTCGGCCTCGTCGCGGTCGAGGACCTCGAGAAACTGCCGCTGCTTCACGACGCGTCTCCCGGCGTGTCGTCGTAGAGGAGCACCTCCACCGGTTCGCCTTCCGCCATCCCCTCGAGCTCCCGTGGCACCACGACGCAGCCGCTCGCGCGCACCGTCGACGAGAGGATCGAGGCGCCGGAGGTCGCCAGCGGCACGACGCGTCCCGCTTCGATGGCCACCCGGGCGTAGTCGGTGCGCCCGACCGCAGAGCTCAGCTTGCGGGCGAGGGGGAGCCGCACCCGGGGGTGGGGCCAGCGTCGCGAACGCCCGCCCAGGGCGCGGATCGTCGGCCCGGCGAAAAACTCGTAGGCGCACAGACACGAGACCGGGTTGCCGGGCAGCAGGAAGACGAATCGCTCGCCGATGCGGCCCACCCCGGCCGGGCTCGAGGGGCGCATCGCGACGCCGTGCACGTCGAGTCGTCCGAGCTCGGCGACCAGACGCGGGGCGTGGTCCTCCTGACCGACCGAGCTGCCCCCGGAGACCAGGACGACGTCGGCCTCCGGGTGTTGGAGCGCCTCGGCGATCGCCTCCGGGCGGTCGGGAATGATCTCGAAGGGCAGCACCGCACCGCCGTCGCGACGCACCAGGGCGGAGAGCGTGACCGAGTTGCTGTCGACGATCTTGCTGCCCGCCGGCCGCGCGCCCGGGGGCAGGAGCTCGTCCCCGGTGATCACCATCGCGATCCGCGGAGGGCGCACACAGGGCACCTGGGCCACCCCCACCGAGGCCAGCAGCCCGGCGTCCTGGGGTCGCAGCACCCGGCCGGGGCCGAAGAGCGCGTCTCCAGAACGGATGTCCTCGCCGACCTTGCCGACGTGCTTCTGGGGCGCCACCGCGTCTCCGACGGCGACGCGACCGTCGCGCTCCTCGCAGACCTCGGCCATCACCACCGCGTCGGCGCCTTCGGGAAGCGGCGCCCCGGTCATGATCCGCACCGCCTGACCGCGCTCGACCCGCCCCGCGAAGCCGTGACCCGCCAGCGACAGTCCCACGATCTCGAGCTCGATCGGGTCGTAGGCGCTGGCTCCGAAGGTGTCCTCGCCCCGGACGGCAAAGCCGTCCATCGCCGACCGCGCGAAGTGGGGAACGTCGACGTCGGCCCCCACCGCCTCGGCGAGCACGCGCCCGGCGCACTCCGCCACCGGCACCGACTCCGCTGGGAGCGGCGCGCTCTGCGCGGCGAGCAGCGTCTCGACCTCCTCCACATCGGCGCGCTCGCGAAAGCCGCGCATCCGGACGTCGTGCTTCGTATCCATCGCCTTCGAGCTTAAAGAAAAACGGGCAGGGGAAGCCCCCCGCCCGTTCTCGGTTTCAGGGCCTTCAGATCAACCGGCGGCCTTCGTCGTGTAGAGCGAGTCGCGCGGGGCGAAGCGCTGCTGCTTCGCCTGGTCGATCACGTCCTTCGGGACCGCGAAGACCATCGAGCCGTCGGGGCCCACGCCCTCGTTCTTCAACACGTCGGGCAGGTCGTCGTCTTCGTCCTTCCAGCCGGCGCGGCGGTTGAACTCCCACTCGTCCTGCATGCACTGCCAACCCATGTCGGCCACCTGCTCCGGCGTCACCGTCTCGCCGCTGTACTCCGAGTAGAAGTTGGCGACGTCGGTGAGGCTCGGCTGCAGGAACTGACAGAACCCCGAGGAGTCGACCGCGGCGTTGATGATCTGCACCTCTTGCGAGGCGATCGCGTACTCGCCGGGGTCGAGCCCGGGGTTGATGATGAGCCCGGCCGTGTGGTCGGCGCCCATCGCGCTGGTGGCGTAGGTGATCCCCGTCGCCTGGAGGGGCCTCGGGTCCCAGGCGGGCAGCGACTGGCCGCGCACCGCGGGGATCCGCGCGTGGCCCCGCTTCTTGCCGATTGCCACCGCGCCGTTGCCGATCGCCTGGCCGAGCTCGGTGCCGTCGGCGATCTCGCGCAAGAGACCCTTGGCGCCTTCGGCGTCGCCCCATTCCATCCCACCGCTGTCCATGTAGACGGCGATGGCAGCCCCGGTCTCGATCGTGTCGAGGCCGATCTCGTCGCAGAGTCGGTCGAGGTCGGCGACGTCTTCCCAGCTCGGGATCGCGCAGTTGGCGCCGAGCAGGGTGAGCGTCTCGAACTCGAGGGCCGAGGTCTTGTAGTTGCCCTCGGCGTCGTGCACGACGTTCGAGCACTGCACGATGCAGCCGGTCATGCAGTTGTGCATCCCGCCGCCGCGCTCCTCGAAGCTCTCCACGATGCGCTTGCCGTCGAGGGTTTCGACGTCGGGGCTCTGCCCCGAGGTGCGGTTCTTGTAGGGGAAGGTGTGGAGGCCGTTGGCCACCGGCACCACCGCGCTGGTCCCGAACTCGAAGAACTGCGGCGCCTCGCGGTAGGTCTTGGTGTATTCCTTGGAAGCGCCGGTGAACTCCTTGCGGTTGGCCGGCTGCCGCACACCCTTGCGGCCCTTGTCGACCGCGACGAACTTGAGACACTTGCTGCCCATCACCGCGCCCAGGCCCCCACGGCCCGCGTGACGCGCCGGGCGGCCGCGCTCGTCGGTGGTCGCCACCGAAGCCCCGGCGAGACAGCGCTCGCCCGCGGGACCGATCGAGATGAACGAGGCCTTCGGGTAGGTCCCCGACAGGTCTTCGCAAAGCGCGTAGTTCCACTTGTACTTGTGGTCGGTCGCATCGACGAGCTGGAGCCCGTCCTCGTTCACCTCCAGCCCCCAGCGCTTCTCGCGGTCGCTGGGCTGACCCTTCACGACGATGACACGGTACCCGAGACGCATCAGATCGATCGCCGGGTTGCCGCCGGTGTTCGCCTCTTTGATCCCGTTGGTGAGCGGGCTCTTGCCTCCCACCGACATCCGACCCGAGGTCGGCGCCGAGGAGCCGGCGAGGACGCCGGGCGCCAACACCAGAACGTTGTCGGGGCCGAGCGGGTCGCAGCTCGCGTCACACTCGTCCAGAAGAATGCGCGCCGAGAGCGCGCGGCCGCCGAGCATGTCCCACTCCTTGGGGAAGGGCTCGGCGGTGGCGGTCAAGTTCGTCATGTCGACGCGGATCATCTGGTCGCCGTCGGCCATGGGGTCTCCTCGCTGTGGAGCGTCGCTCCGGGATGGTGCGGCCACCCGCGCGCAGGGGCCGCCAGAGCCCCCGATCCTACCAAAGTTCGGGGGGTTCGGAGGTGTGGGCCGAGCTCAGCCGCCGGCGATCGCCGACAACACCTCGAGCCGATCGTCTTCGGCGACGCGGGCCTCGAGGGCCTCGGGCCCGTTCAATTGGTCGCCGTTCAGGAAGAGCTTGACGAAGTGGTGGGTCACCCCACCCGGCGCCACGACCAGGGCCTTGAAGCCGGTGTAGAGCTTGTCGACGGCCTCGAGGCATTCGAGTACCGAGCTGCCCTCGACCTCGACCTCGGTGGCGCCACCAGTGGCGCCCTGGTAGGCGGGGGGAATGACGACGGTGGCCATGAGTTCGCTCCGTTGGGCTCGCGCTTGGGTGGTGGAATCCGGGCCGCGAGTGTAGAGGGAGCAGCCGCGCGCGGCCGCCCCTGTGCATCAAGGTGACCAGTAGCGGGCCCTCGCCGGCACCTGCCAAAGCCCCTCTCCCAGCTCCGAAAACGGATCCGACGCGGCGCTCGGCACCCAGGCGGTGAGGAACCCGTCGCGACCGTTGCCGTGATAGACACAGCCCGTATCGAGACCGCGGAGCGATGGGGTCTGGTGCAGTCCCTGGAGAGCCCAGTGCCCGTAGACGATCGCGTAGCCCGGCGCGCCGGCCTCCCACGCGGCGTGCCAGGCGCCTTCGGGCCCGTCGGGGACCGCGCTCGACCAGGTGCCGTCGGACGCCGCGCCGCGACAGCGCGTCATCCGCTCGAGATCGTCGGCGGCGGAATCGTCGCGGCGCTTGGCCGCGAGCAGCGCCCGGGCCGACTCCGGGGATTCGCGCAGCCGCTCTTCGAGCACCTCGGCTCGCCCGCAGA
>JANQRO010000431.1 GCA_028284525.1 Myxococcota bacterium
AGCCCGAGGACCAGCGAGACGGAGGCGAGCGGCCGGCCGCACACTCGGCGGGTGGGGGGAGGGACCGGCATCGAGACACCATAGCGAGGCGGACCCCGCTGTCACGGTCGCGAGAGCCCCGTGTTCGCTCCGTTTTCTGCCGGCCGGGCTGGCACTCGCAGTTCTCCGCACAGAGGGGTTGAAGGGCCCGGCGACTCCCGTAGGATCGAGTTCCTCTCCTCCCCCCAAGACCGCCGCGACCGGAACGTTGCGTGGCGCTTGCACACGATCATCCGATTCGACGGCGTCTCGAGCGGCTCGGGCGCGAACGCCGGCGCGTGGCGACCACCGAGCTCGCCGAGCGTCTCCTCTCGATCGCGGGGCCGCTCCCACGGCCGTTGGCGCGGCGTCTCCTCGCCGCTGCCCTCGAGTGTCCCGAGCCCCACGTCGGCGACTGGATCGATCTCGCGCGTCTCGAAAGCACCCTGCTGGGAGCGATCGCGCGCCGCTCCTTGGTGGACGCCGAGTTCGTGGTGATCGACCTCGAGACCACCGGGGTGTCGCCGGCGCGCTCCAGGATCCTCGAGATCGGAGCCGTACGGGTGCGCGGCGGAGCCGTGCGCGACCGCTTCGAGACCCTGGTCGACCCCGGTGTCGACATCCCCGCCACGATCACCTCGCTCACCGGCATCGACCGCGAGATGGTGTGCGGTGCGCCGCCGCAGCGGGAGGCGCTCGCCGCGCTCGACGCCTTCGTCGGCGTCGGGCCGACGCCCTTCGTCGCCCACAACGCGGCCTTCGATTCGGGGTTTCTCACCAGGGCCTACCGAGAGGAAGCCATGCGCGACTGGGCGGGGCCGGTGTTCTGTACGCGGAAGCTGGCGCGTCGACTCCTGCCGCAGCTGGGGCGCTACCACCTCGACTCGCTCTGCGCCCACTTCGGTCTGCGCAACCGCGCCCGCCACCGGGCCCTGGGCGACGCCGCCGTGACCGCCGACGCCTGGCTCGAGCTCCTCGGCCTGGCCCGCCGTCGGGTTCGCGCGCGCACCCTCGGCGACCTGGCCGAGCTCCAGGCGCCCGCCCCTGCCCGCCTCAGGAAAAGGCTGGATCGAGTTCCCCGCGTCCCTCGCCGATAGGGCGACAGAAAGCGGAGGACTTCGTGGATCTCGCGACGCTGATCGGCATCGTGCTCGGTTTCGGGCTCGTGATCGGATCGATGGCCCTGGGCGGCTCGGTGACTGCGTTCTTCAACGTGCCCGGCCTGCTGATCGTGTTGGGGGGCACCTTTGCGGCGACCTTCATCATGGAAAAGATGAAGAACGTCCTCTCGGCGTTCAGCGTGCTGATGAACGTGTTCTTCGACCGCGGCGGGCCCCTCGAGGAGTTGGTCCCCGTGATCACCGAGCTCGCCACCAAAGCGCGCAAGGAGGGCCTGGTGTCCCTCGAGGGCGAGGCCATCCCCGACGACTTCATGGCCCGTGGGGTGCGTCTCGGCGTGGACGGGCTTTCGCCCGAGGTCGTGACGGCCACCCTCAGCGCGGAGCTCAAGGCGGTGAAGCGTCGCCACCAACGCGGTCAGTCGATCTTCCGATTCATGGCGGCGACCGCTCCTTCGCTCGGCATGGTCGGGACGCTCATCGGTCTCGTGCAGATGCTGAAGACCCTCGACGACCCCGCGGCGATCGGCCCCGCCATGGCCGTCGCGCTGCTCACCACCCTCTACGGTGCGATCCTGGCCTTCCTCCTGTTCGGGCCCTTCGCCGAGAAGCTCGAGAAACGCAGCGCCGAAGAGGCCGAGCGCAAGAGCCTCGCCATCGCCGGAGTCGAGTCGATCCTGCGCGGGGACAACAATCTCGTGATCCAGAGCAAGCTCGAGGCCTTTCTCGCCCCGAGCGCGCGCAAACAGGCCGAGGGCTAGCCGGTGAGCGAGCACGACGCCGAAGACGAGGCCCCGTCGAAGCCGGCCGGAGCCCCGGCGTGGATGGCGACCTTCGGCGATCTGATGAGTCTCCTCTTCGTCTTCTTCGTGCTGCTGCTCTCCTTCGCCAACATGGACATCGTGAAGTTCAAGGACGCGCTGGGGTCGATGCGCGACGCCTTCGGCGTGCAGATCGAGCGGCCCGGGGAGTTCCAGGCACGCTCGGACACGATCGTCGAGATGGCGGCCAAACCGTCGAGCACGCTGATCGACGCGCTGCGCGCCCCGAAGCACGGCACCCAGGGTGGGTCGGGGAAGGGCGAGAACGAGATCGCGGGGGAGATCGCACGGACCATCCGCGAGAGCGGCCTCGACCAGATCGCCGACGTGAAGAGCGAAGCGCGGGGCGTCGTGATGCGGGTGCGCGGCCAGCTGCTCTTCGAGCCCGGTAGCGACCGGATCCGCCCCGAGTCGCTGGTCTTTCTCGATGAGATCACCCAGCTCGTCCTGCGCTTCCCCTACGCGGTGACGATCGAGGGGCACACCGATGACGCGCCGGTGGGAGCGGGCGTCTTCGCGACCAACTGGCACCTCTCGGCGGGGCGCGCCATCGCGGTCCTCCGCTATCTCCACGAAGCCGGGGGGGTCGACGCCCGTCGGCTCTCCGCGTCGGCGATGGCCGACCAACGCCCGCTGGTGCCGAACGATTCGCCGGCGCATCGCGCCGTGAACCGCCGGGTCGAGTTCGTGTTTCAACGCGAATCGATCGATCGCGGCGGCGCCGGGGAACGCCAGGTCCCGGTGCTCTCGCCGGCGCCCGGCGGCCTCGTCCCGCGCTCCTGAGCCGTGTCGCCCACACGTCGCGTCCGCTAGGCCCTTCGCGCGCGTCCGGCACACGTCGTGTCCGGCCCTCCGCGTGTCTCCGGCGACACTTCGCGTCCGACGCTCCACGAGCACGCCCCGAGCCCCGATACGCGACCTCGGCGCATTCCCGTAGCCCGGGCCTGGGGCGTCACCCCGAAACGCGTATCGGGGGTTCCAACCACGGCAGAATTTTCCGGTCGTGCTGCTCAAGGTTGCACGGAACTTGCCGATCGACGTGCAGTTGCTGCGACGGAGAATGCGTTCTGAACCGTTCCTGTCGCAATCGGATTGCGAATCGGAGGTCCGCCCCCGGCTCGCTCGACAGGGCGCCGTGCAAAGCGCAATGCGGTGGACGAAGAGAGGGAAGCCAGTGTCTCGAGTTCTCATTGTGGAAGGCGCGGGGATGGCGCGGGCGAGCGTTGGCCAGCTGCTGCGTCGACACGGACACGACGTGAGCGAGGTCTCCTCCGCGGGCGACGTCGAAGAGCTCCTCCAACGGGAGACCTTCCAGTCGGTCGTGTTCGAGATCGAAGGACGCGATCGGCGGCCGGGCCGCTGGGAGAGTCTGCGGCGGATCAAAGAGGACCACCCCGCCCTCGACGTCGTCGTGGTCGCCCCGGACGGCACGGTCGAGGAGGCCGTGCGCGCGATGCGGCTCGGGGTCCGCGACTACCTCGACGGGAACACCAACGGCGAGGACGTGGTGGCCGCGCTGGCCTCCCCCGACGGCCCGGAGACCCGGGTGTCCCGCGAGGCGGCCTTCGCCGGCATCATCGGCGACTCCGCGGCGATGCGACAGCTTCTCGATCTCGTCGCCAAGGTCGCCGCCACCGACAGCACGGTCCTCATCACCGGGGAGACGGGTACCGGGAAGGAGCTCGTCGGACGCGCGGTGCACGAGGCGAGTCGGCGTCACGATCGTCCCTTCAGTCCGGTGAACTCGGCGGCGTTCCCGGAGACCCTCCTCGAAAGCGAGCTCTTCGGGCATCGCCGCGGCGCTTTCACCGGGGCGACGGCCAACAAACGCGGCCTCTTCGAAGCGGCCCACCGCGGCACGGTGTTCCTCGACGAGGTCGGCGAGATGCCGCTCTCGATGCAGGCCAAGCTGCTGCGCTTTCTCCAGACCGGCGAGATCCGCCCGGTGGGCGGCGAGAGCAGCCGCCAGGTGGACGTCCGCTTGGTGACCGCAACCAACCGCGACCTCGAGCAAGCCGTGGTCGGCGGAGCGTTTCGCGAAGATCTCTACTACCGGCTCGCGGTGATCCCGATCCAGGTGCCGCCGCTGCGCGAGCGTCGCGAGGACATCCCGCTGTTGGCACACCACTTCCTCCGCAGCTTCTCCAGCCGGATGGGCAAGCGGGTGGGGGCGATCTCGGAGTCCGCCATCGCCCTCATGGAGCAGTACGCGTGGCCGGGCAACGTCCGCGAGCTCGAGAACACCGTCGAGCGCGGGGTGGCGCTATGTCGCGGCGACGAGCTCGGCGCCGAAGATCTTCCGCCGCGCTTGCGCGATCCGGCCCCCGACTGGGTGGCCGAGGATCTCCAGAGCCTCGGCAACCTCGAGCGCGCGCACATCCTCCGCACCCTCGACCGGGTCGGTTGGAACCGCAAACGCGCCGCCGAGATCCTCCAGGTGTCCACCACGACCTTGTGGCGTCGTCTCAAGGAATTCGGGGTCGACGGCCCCGAGAATCGCGCCGTCAACTAGCGCTCCGCGTACGGGAAGACCATGGCCGAAGAAGAACAGGATCAACAGGCTGAGAAGAAGGGCGGCGGGAGCTTTCTGACCCTGCTCCTCGTGACGGTGCTCGCCCTCGCGGCGGGTGCCGGCGGATCGTACGCGCTCTTCGGAGGACGCGCTGCGCCGGTCCCGGCCGAGGGTGCCGAGACGGCGGCCGAAGATCCCGTCGAGAAGGACGCCGAGGAGTTTCGCGAGCGGCTCTTCCAGCTCGAGCCCTTCGTGGTGAACGTCACCGACGAGGGCTACCAGCGCTACCTCAAGATCAAGATGGACCTCGAGCTCGAAGGGGCGGACGCCGTCGACGAGGTGGAGGCGCGCACCCCGCAAGTGCGGGACACCATCATCGTCCTGCTCACCAGCAAGCGGCTGGCGGACATCACCAACTTCGAGGGCAAGGCGTTGCTCAAGGGCGAGCTCGTGGATCGGGTGAACGCCGTGCTCCAGCAGGGCCGCGTGCGCTCGGTGCTCTTCACGGAGTTCGTCATCCAGTGACAGCGGCGGTCGACAGCCTGCTCTCCCGCGACGAGATGGACGCGTTGCTCGACGAGCTCGCGCCCGCGCGTCGCGAGGAGGCCGAGCGCAGTCGCGGGCCCGGGGGCGCACGCGGCGGGGAGAGCCACGCGGC